>JBATLA010000854.1:0-8449 GCA_049669945.1 Polyangiales bacterium
GCCTGTACCGGCCGTGCCGCCTGTACCGGCCGTGCCGCCTGTACCGGCCGTGCCGCCTGTCCCTCCGGTGCCGGGTGTTTCCTCATCGCCACCGCAGCCGAGGACGAAAGCCATGCTCGCCGCCAAAATCCAAGCGAAAAGCTTTGCTGAACCACGCATCACAACCTCCCTACTGCTAAAGAAGTGCATCTTTGCACCGTGCAGACCACATGGGGTCACCACCCACCGCCCATCCATACGTAATTGTTTCCTGCTTGCCTCGGTTCGGTTCCGCTTGATACCAACGCCGTCTCTGAGCTCCGCAAGCGCAGCCCTATCCCAGCACATCGAGCCGCCGCGACTTCAGAACAACCGATGAGCCCCGTAAACCTCGCGCTTCGACTCTTGCTCGAAATCACCGCCCTCGGCGCGCTCGCTTGGTGGGCTTCGTCGCTCACCAACGCATGGTGGCGATGGCTCGCCGCGATTGCAGCGGTCTTGCTTGTGGCCCTCGCTTGGGGGGTCTTTGCGGTTCCCAACGATCCAAGCCGCGGTGGGCAGGGCATCGTGAAGGTTCCGGGCATCGCGAGGTTGGCGCTAGAGCTTCTTGTGTTTGGCGCCGGCGCCTATGCGTTCAGGGCTGTCGGCAGGCCGAATCTCGCGCTCGGGTTCGCGGCCCTCGTCGTCGTGCACTACGCCTGGTCGTACGAGCGGGTCGCTTGGCTACTCGAGCAGTAGACCGCTCTGTTCCGAGGCAGCCGCACGGCCGCTCCGCCATGCGCTCGTACCACGCAGCAAGGTTGGGAGCTCGCTTCGAGAGCGTGAGTCCCGTCGTGTTCTCGGAAAATCTCAAAGCCATTGCTCGCACGTTGTAGACTGCCGGGGTGATCAGCAACCCCTTGTTCACGAGCCCCGAGGCGAAAGCGTTCTATCAGAGCCGCGTCGCCTCCTTTGGCTTGGTCATCGCGACGGCGGGGGCGGTTGGGTTCGTCTTTCGGATCGCCATCGGCCTGGCGTCTGGGACGCTTCTCGAGAAGTTGGGTGACCCGAGTTACTGGCTTCACGCGGCAGCCATCGTTCCGTGCATCGCGATGTGGCTCGTCTGTCGTGGCGGTCCGCGGCCGCTCAACGCGGTGATCGCCGCAGAGACGATGGGCCTGCTCTTGGGCTCGGTCGGCTACATCGGCATGGGCATGACGATTCCGCCCGAGGTCGGCGCCGATGTCATCACGGCGTTTGCGCTCTCGTTTGCCTTCTTCGCACGCGCGGTCTTCGTGCCGAGCACGGCGCGACACACGGCCATCTTGGGTCTCTTGATCGGCATCCCGCTCGTGGCCATGATGACTCTCCACTACCGCGATGTGGACCCCGCGATGTGGCGCCTCGTCGGCTACGACACCCGTGGTTTCGAACCGAAAAGCATCCTCATCTCGACCGCCCTGATGACGACGATGTGGTGGACGCTGACCGTCGGCCTGTCGAGCATCGCTTGTTACGTCATTCATCGCCTCCGGAGCGAAGTGAGCAGCATCCGAAGCCTCGGTCAGTACCAGCTCGAGCGTAAGCTCGGAGAAGGCGCGATGGGCGTCGTCTATCAGGCGACCCACGGCATGCTCAAGCGCCCCACGGCCGTGAAGTTGTTGCGGCCCGAGCTCGGCGGCCGCGATGTGCAGGACCTCTTTCGGCGCGAAGTGCAGCTGACGGCAACCCTCAAGCATCCGCACACCATCACGATCTACGACTACGGCCGCACTCCCGAGGGCTTGTTTTACTACGCGATGGAGCTCCTCGAAGGCGCGAGCCTTCAAGAGGTGGTCGACGCCACCGGGCCTCAACCCGTGTCGCGCGTCGTCCGCATCCTGCGCGATGTGGCCCTCGCGCTCGACGAAGCACACTCGGTCGGGCTCATCCACCGCGACGTCAAGCCGAGCAACATCATGCTTGCGCGGCAGGGTGGGGAATACGATGTCGTCAAGGTCGTCGACTTTGGGCTTGTGAAGCGCCTGCAAGATGACGACGACCCCGCGACGGGCGACACCCGTTCCATCAAAGGGACGCCGCACTACCTCAGTCCCGAAGGGGTCAACACGCCCCAGGAGGTCGATGCGCGAAGCGACATCTATGCGCTCGGCGCAGTGGGCTATTGCTTGCTCACCGGCCGGCCAGTCTTCGAAGCCGACACCGCGCTGGAGATCTGCATGCAGCAGGTGCAAGCCACTCCCGCCCCCTTGAGTGAAGTGCGTGGCGAGCCCATCCCGAAGGAGCTCGAGCGGCTCATCCTATCTTGCTTGGCGAAGCGCAAAGACGACCGACCCGCGTCGGCGCAGGCGCTCGCAGACGCACTCGACCAGCTCGACATCCCACGTTGGACTCGAGCCGATGCAGAACGATGGTGGCAGCGCTACGGGCCTTCGGTCGAAGAACAACGCGACTCGATCACGCCCCGAATCACGGGTCACACGATGAACGTGGTCATCGACGAGCCCTGGTTCGAAGACGCCGACAGCGCACCTCGCAAGGCCTAGCCGCGCTTGCCCCGTGGTGACGAAGTCACTCTACGGGGCGCCCTGTTCACCCCTCAGCCGGCTCGAAGGTCGCGACGTCGCCCCATCCCCCCAACTCGTGCTTGACGCGCGGAGCGCTACACGTGATCTATCGAGGCTCGCCCCTACCGAGAAAGGCACGAGATGAAAGAGTTGCAAGGCCGAACGGCCCTGGTCACCGGAGCCTCGCGGGGCCTCGGCATCTACATCGCTCGCGCATTGGCGGCCGAAGGGATGAACCTGATCCTCGCCGCGCGTTCTGCCGACGCCCTCGAGAAGGTGGCCGAAGACCTTCGCTCCAGCGGGACCAGCGTGCTCTGTGTCCCCACCGACCTCGGTGATCGTGCCTCGCTAACTGCCCTGGTGAATCGCGCCGAAGGGGAGGGCGGCGGCGTAGACCTCCTCGTCAACAACGCAGGCCTCGAGTGGTCGATGGCCTACGACCAGATTCCGGTGGAGACCATCGACGACCTGATCGAGATCAACCTCAGGGCCCCCCTGGTCCTGAGCCGTCTGTTCCTGCCGAAGATGCTCGAGCGCGGTCGAGGTCACATCGTGAGCGTGTCTTCCGTGGCCGGCTATGGCGCGGTTGCGTACAGCGAGCCCTACTGCGCCACGAAGGGCGGTCTCATCAGCTTCACCCGTTCCTTTCGCGCCACCGCCAAGCTTCTCGATTATCCGGTGAACTGCTCGGTCGTCTCCCCAGGCTTCGTCGAAGACGCGGGCATGTACAACGACATGGCCACAGAGTTCGGCGTCAAAGCGCCCCTCGCCTTCGGCACCTCACCGCCACAGAAAGTCGCCGCCGCCGTGGTCCGCGCCGCCAAACGCGACGTACCCGAAATCATCGTGAACCCAACGCCAATCCGCCCCCTGGTCGCGCTGGCCCTATTCGCCCCCCGCCTCGCCCTATGGATCATCATGAAACTAGGCGGCGGATTCTTCGGAGTCGTCGCCGACCAGCGCGCCCAACGAAGGCCCTAAAGAATCGACGTCCCATGAACCAATCCCTCCTTCTGTGGCCGCTCGTCGCGCAAGTCGTTCTCGTCATCGTGCTGTTCATCCGTCTCGGGCAGGTCAAAGATCGGGCGCGCGCCACCGGCGCCGTCGACCTCGTCGTCACCGCACTCGACAACGACGCCTGGCCCGATGAAGTCCGCCAGGTCGCCAACAACATCCGCAATCAGTTTCAGGTCCCGGTGTTGTTCTTCGTGCTGGTGCTCGCATTGTTTGCCCACGGCTCCGCCGACGTATTCGCCCTCGTGCTCGCTTGGCTCTTCGTCGCATCCCGCGTCGCGCACAGCTACATCCACATTGGCTCGAACTACGTCCCGAACCGTACCCGGGCCTTCAAACTCAGCCTGCTCTTCGTCGCGGGCCTGACGGCGCTACTGATTCGCGCCCTCATCGCCTAGCTCCCGCGCACGGTCGACGGCCTCCTCGATGCGAGTGGCTAGGGCGTCCCGAGCAGACGCGAAAAACCGTGACCCCGCCCGGCCCATGCTAGCCTCGCCCGAGAAAGCGAGGTTTCATGGACCGTTGGAAAGCAATTGCATTGGTGTTGGGCGGGATGTTGCTTGGGAGCTTCATCGTGCCGCCGCGCACGACGACCGCCGAACCGGCAGCGCAGTTCAAAGAGTGCGCCTACTATTGCGGCTTCCGCGGACGCGACATGGCGAACAAGCTCGACAAGGCCGCGGTCCCCGTGCCTGCAGGCTGGACCGTCATCAGCTCAGCCGCCCAAGAGTGCGCGCTCATGTGCCGATAGCACCCTAGGCGCTCGATGCTGGCTACCGGGCTCACCATTGTGTTCTTGGCTATCGTGCACTTGGCCGCAGGCACCACAGCCGCGCTTGGACACCGGTGGCGACCAAGCGCGCTCTCCGCGGCATCGGGCGTCAGCGTCGCCTACGTGTTCTTGGATTTGATGCCCGATCTGGCCGAGCAGCAAGTCCTGATCGACCAGACGGGGTTGTTTCCGGGTCTCGACCGGCACATCTACATCCTGGCGCTCGTAGGGGTCACCGTGTCGCTGTGGGTAGAGACCGCGTCACGCGAGTCGCGACGCCGGCGCCGAGCCATTGGAGAGCCAGACGAGACAGGGAACGCGACCTTCTGGATCAGCATGATCTCGTTCGTCGTCCTGAATGCAGCGATTGGATACGCCGTTGCGAGCCCTGGTGATCGCGCCGTCGAGCCCCTCTGGATGTTTGCCTTGGCAATGGGCCTACACTTTGCCGCCAACGACCATTCGCTCATCGAGCATCACGGCAAGCGGTACCAACACATCGGACGATGGTTGCTCGTCGCTGGCCTCGTCGTGGGGTGGCTGATCGGAATCCTCCCTGGGGTCGACATCCGTCCCGACGTTCTGGCGCTCGTCCTCGCGTATGTCGCCGGCGGCACGATCATGAACATCCTCCGCCATGAGCTCCCCGACACGGATCGCTCGACCGATGTCGTCGCCTTTGCGGTCGCGGCGGCAGTCTACGGCGTGCTGCTCCTCTCCCTCGCGCCGGCCGCCTGACCTCTTTCTAGCCTAAGAAGGGCGCGTTCAAGCGACGGCCGACCTGTCCGTACGGCGACGCACGCGGCCGAGCGTGCCGTCGAGATACTGCTGCCGAGTCGCCGAGCGCTGGAGCTTGCCGCTCGTGGTCTTGGGCAAAGAGCCCGCCTCGATGAGAACCACCTCGGACACCGTGAGACCGACATCGCGCTGAACCGCGCGGACGATGTTCGACTCGATGGCGTCGAGATTGCCCTCACGGTACTCGGCGGCCACCACGATGCGCTCGGTGAGGTCGCCCGAAAGGGAGAACGCAGCCACGTTGCCTGTGCGTACACCATCGACGCGCCCCGCCGCGACTTCGATTGGAGTCGGATCGTAGTTGCGGCCGCGGACGATGATCGTGTCTTTCAAACGACCCGTCACGTAGAGCTCGCCGTCCAAGATGTAGCCGAGGTCGCCCGTCTTGACGCCGCCGTTTACGAACACGCGCTTTGTCGCCTCTTCGTCGTTCCAGTAGCCGTCCGTGACACTGGGTCCCTCCACGAAGACTTCGCCGAGTCGACGTTCGGGAAGCGGTTCGCTGTCGGCTCCGAGTATCGAGACTCGATGGCGGGGCAGGGGGCGTCCGCACGAGACCACTGGAATGCGGCGCTCGAGGCGATGGATTCCCGATGGCTTGTCGTGGGCGTCGTTGCTGGGTCCGGACTCGAGCTCAGGGTGATTCAACTTCAGCTCGTCCTGCATCTCTGCGAACGTCACGGCCAGCGTAGTCTCGGCCAAGCCGTAGCACGCGAGGAACGCGCTCGGTTTCAAGCCTACCTTGGAGAAACGCTCGAAGAAGCCCTGGATGGCATCCGGTTGGATCGGCTCCGCGCCGCATCCGAGCACGCGGATGGCCGACAAGTCGAGCCCCTCCGTCGACCTCGTGCGCCGCGCAGCCAAGGCATAGCCAAAGTTGGGCGCAAACGAGATCGTTCCGCGATCTTCCGAAAGCGTCCTGATCCACACTTCCGGTCGCTTGAGGAAGTCGAGCGTCGAGATGAATGTGACAGGCGTGCGCGTGACGAGCGGAGACATCACGAAGCCGATCAAGCCCATGTCGTGGTAGAGCGGAAGCCAGCTCACCCCGCGGTCGTCCGGGCTCGCGCCCAGTCCGTCGACCATGATGGCGTGCGCGTTCGCCCAGAGGCTTCCGTGCGTCACGCGAACACCGCGCGGCGCCGACGTGCTGCCCGAGGTAAACTGAAGGAACACGACCTGGTCGTCGCTCGCCAGGCTGTGGCTGAGCTCTCCACCGTCTGGCAGGTCATCCATCGACACCACGTCGCGTAGCGACGGAACTTGATCGGGAAGATTGCGGAGGGTGTAGGCGACGGCCGAGTCGGCCAAGAGCAGGCTCGCCTGCGCAGTCGCCAACATTCGGCCGGTGGTTTCGGCCCAAGAAGTCAGCTGCCCGAGCGTCAGCGGCGGATACAGCGGCACCGCGATGAACCCCGCACGCACGCAGCCGAGGAACGCAGGCACGAAGTCCCGCGCACGATGGAGAACCAATCCGACTCGATCGCCACGACGTGCTCCGAGGCGGTGCATGCCTCGCGCCAGTCGCTCTGCCTCTGCAATCAGCTCTCCGTAGTTCAGCTCGACCACCGAACCATTGTCTCGGTATCGATGCGCATCACGCTCCGAGCTCGCGAGTTGTTCCAGAAGCTCTGAGAAGTTGTTCGCTTGCATGGGTCAGACTCCGTTCGCAGTGCTTAGGTACGCGGCAGTGCCCTCCTCGTAGCCAGTAAAGGTGCATTGGACGTGCCAGGTGTCGGCGTGAGGATCGCAAGCGTTTTTGGCAATTCCGGCCGGCCGACCGACGCGCACTGTGAATCTCAGGCACGGAATTCGTCACACTTAATTTTACACCCCGCGCCGCTCTTCAGAGACAGGTGTCAGGAGCCGGCTGTCAGCGGGCGTTCAAAATATCCGTGCGCCGAAGCCCACCAACAAGGCCACGTACTGCGAGTCGATCAACCAGCTCACCGGGAAGCCCCAGCTGCCGCGGATGTCGAGCTGGTAGCGCCCGCTTGGGCCGAAGCGCAGATCTCCGAACACCGCGAGGCCGCCGGCGCCGCCGTAGGTGTTCAGCGCGCCGACACGCGTGACATCGTTGAAAGCACCGCCGGCGACGAGCAAACCGAACTCGTGCTGCGAGCTCTCCTTTGCTCTCAGATGCAGCCCGAGCTGTCCGGCGAAGAGTCGCTCGCTGATCAGCCCGGGCCACGGAAGCCCCGGCACCGGAATCACATAGGGGCTCGCGCCGCCGATGCGCCGGCGGCTGATGTCATCCTGCCTCCAGCCGTAGTTGCCCCATTGATCGAGCTGCAGCCGGACGAAACGCCCAAGCCTCCAGCCAGCGCGGAGCGACTGCGACACGTTGTACATCACCTTGCCCGGATCGTTGCGTCCTTCGACGATGCCCCAAGACTGCGCGTCGGATCGCACGTCGAGCCCGAGATCGATTCCAACAGCGATGCCCGTGATGCGTGGGAACACGCGATGGCTCTCCCATTCCTCACTAGGCGCGTCGATCTTCCAGAAGTTGTATCCGATGCGGGGCTCGAAGACCCAGGTGTTGGCGGGCAGACCAAAGCTACTCGAAGTCTCTTTTCGGTCACCGAACCACCAGTACCGAACCGGCGCGAGGATCTCGAGGGTTTGGTGATCGCCTGGGTACCACTGGAGCTTCGTGTGGAGCAGCGCATAGCTCGCCTTGATGCTGTACTCTTTGATTCGCTCGCCCTGCTTGAAATAGTCGTTGAGCAGTTGCGAGATCAACGCCTCGCCTTCGACAAAGGCGAAGAACGCGAGCTTCTTGTTCGCGAAAGGAATCCGCTCGAGGCCTGCATGGAGCTTCGTCGTGTTGTAGAAGAGGCGAAGGTCGCCACCACCAACGATGCCCTTGCCGACGCTGTCGAAGCCGACCCAGCCATGTCCGCCGAGCTGATTGTCGACCCCCGGTGCGAAGTTGATCTCACCGCCACCGAGCGCAGCTGCATGCCAGTTCTCAGGCGATGCCCGGCAGAGCGCCGGTGCGAGCGCGCCCACCAGGAACGCCAGACCCATTGCGGCAGCCACACGTCGCATCCTCATCGCGCCGAGCCTACTTGACGCCCGCCAGCAAGACCAACGGCGACGACTCCCCGCCCGAAGCAGCTGACAAGCGCCACTGATCGCGATACATCCCCCCGGTGATGGCTCGCAAGCGCCACTTGCTTTGGATCGTGCCGCTGGTTGCGGCGCTTGGCTTCGGTGGCTGGTGGGCGTTTCGCCGCACTGAAGGGCCGCGTGTCGAAGCGCTCAGCCCTGTCCGCCGCCCCATGGTGCAGACGATCGTCACCTCCGGTCGCGTGGTGCAACGGCGCCAGTCGAA
>JBATLA010000855.1:0-4671 GCA_049669945.1 Polyangiales bacterium
CGCCAGGATCGCGCGCGCAAGATGGTCGCGCAGATGGACGCCGAAGGCTTCGGCAGCTGCACCAATCACGGCGAGTGTGAGTCCGCGTGCCCGAAGGGTGTGAGCCTCCGATGGATCGCCCGCATGAACCGAGAGTTCGTGCGTTCGATGGTCAAGGCAGATACGCCGATTCAGTCGCGCGATCGCTGAGTCCGCCGGGACCCTAGGGGCGCTTCGCGTCGTACACGAATCGGGCGACGACGCCGACGACCACGATCACGATGAGGATCAACGTGGCTACCGTGTACCGTTCCGCAAGGTCACTGAGGACCTCCCAGTTGCTGCCGACCGCGTACCCAGCGCCCATGAGAATCGCATTCCAAAGGAGCGCGGACGCGCCTCCGTAGAGGACGACTGCCCCCAGGCTCATTCTAGACAAGCCGGCGCCCACGAAGAAGAACGCGCGAAGCGCCGGCAAGAAGCGATTGACCGCGAGGTACATTCCGCCGTGCTGCGCGTAGCCTCGACGCACTGCGTCGAGAGCGCGGGTCGCATTGGGTGATCGCAGGAACGCGGGCCAACTTCCTTCGTGGTTCGCTAGCCACATGCCGAACCCCCACGCCGCGACACCACCGGCGAGCGCGCCCGCGGTCATCGAGAGATACACGAGCAACCAATTCAATTGCGCGCGCACGGCCAATGCGACGGCAAACAAGGCAACGGTATCCCCCGGGATTGGTGGGAAAACGTACTCGACACCGGCTGCGCCCGCAACGAGCGCGTAGGCCCAGTACGAAGGTCCGTGCTCCAATGTGTGCAGAAATTCGTCAACCATCGGAACACCACATACGCTTGGGAACAGAGCGTGTGTAGCACAGTGCCCGGCTCGACATCAGCGCTCGATGGGTCAATCTACTTCAACGCAAGGTTAGAACAGTGGCGAGCGGAGATCTCTTGGTGTCGATGTTGCAGCGTCCCAGCGTACGCGTTGAGGACATCGCCATCTTGCTCGCCAAGGAGGCCAACCCACTGCTCGACGAGCATGCCTTGCGGCGCGGCCTCGATGGCCTCGGCGCCGAAGCGTTGATCCGGCGCGGGCTCCGTTCGACGCCCGAGCGCGACGGTCGCATCCTCGCCGAGTTGCTGTTCGAAGAGCTTGGCTTCGAAGGCGAGCGCGACGACTACTACGACCCCAACAACAGCTACCTCGACAAGGTGATGCAGCGCCGCAAGGGCATCCCGATCTCGCTTTCGGTTCTGACGATGGCGATCGGCGAGCGCGCCGGCATGGATCTCGAAGGCGTCGGGTTCCCTGGTCACTTCCTCGTGCGAGTCGGTGGGCCTGAAGGCGTCTATCAGGATCCGTTCAACGGTGGCACGCTCCTCGACGGCCAGGGTTTGAGCGAGCTGGCCGCCGAATTCCTCGGGGCCGAGATGGCGATCCACCCTAGCTACCTGGAACCCGTCGATACTCACACGATCGCGATTCGCATGTTGGCGAATCTCAAGAACGCGCATCGAAGGCGCGGAGACTACGCCCGCGCGATGCTCGCCTGTGATCATCTCGTCGAGCTCACGCAAGCGCCCGAACACCGCCGCGATAGGGGGCTCTTGGCCCACACGCTGCGCACCTTCGGCGCCGCTTCCGAGGATTTGGCCGCTTATTTGGAGGCCCGCCCGAACGCGAAGGATGCCCGCGTGATCAGCCTCGCCCTCGAAGAGGCCCGCGAGCAGGCCGATTTGGTCCTGCACTGAGCCCGCGCTGGCTTCGGCCGCCCACTTTACACCGCCGTCCGGCGTGCAATGACTTCGCCCGACCGGTGAATCCGATGTCGATCGAGTCCCTCAAATCGCTGTTTCGACCCGAGCTCCGGGAGCTGTCCGCGTACCGGGTGCCACCCTCCCCTCCGGCCGTGAAGCTCGACGCCAACGAGAGCCCGTTCGCGTTGCCTCCCGAAGCTCGTGCTCGGCTGGCGGCGGCGATGCACGCAAGCGAGGTCCATCGTTACCCGGACGGTCGAGCAACCGAGCTTCGCAAAGCGCTAGCCTGGGGGCTTGGCGGCAGCGAAGACGAGTACGTCCTGGGCGCCGGGTCTGATGAGCTGATCGCACTACTCGCAACGGCGATGTCGACACCACGCGCTGGGGCCGAACGCCCAGTGGTCGTATTCCCCGAGCCCACCTTCGTCATGTATCGCATGACGAGCCGCGCGCACGGATGGCAGGCCGCTGGCGTTCCGCTAGACGAGCAATGGGACCTCGACGCTGATGCCATGGCCGAAGCGATCGAACGTACGAAGCCGAAGCTCGTCTACTATGCAACACCGAACAACCCGACCGGCAACTGCTTCTCGCGCGACAAGCTTGAAGCACTCGTGAACGCGTTTCCAGACACGCTGCACGTCATCGATGAAGCCTATGGAGCCTACTCGGGGCAATCATACGCAACGCTCTGCGAAGAGAAGCCGCAGTGCGCGCTGCTGGGCACGCTCTCGAAGGTTGGCTTCGCCGGCATCCGCGTTGGCTGGGTGCGGCTAGACGAGGCACTTTCGGCGGAGCTCGAAAAGGTGCGTCAGCCGTTCAACCTCGGTACCCCCGCGCAGGTGGTGGCCACCCTTGCATTGACCGACTTGGCGCCGCTGCTCGAAGAGCACATTACGACGATCGTGTCGGAGCGGGAGCGGCTAGGAGCCGAGCTCGACAAAAACGCCGCGCTCACCTGTTTCCCGAGCGACGCAAACTTCCTACTCGTTCACCATTCTGGCGATGTCCCCGGGCTGTGCAGCGCCCTCCTCGACCGGGAAATCGCGGTCCGTCAGTTCGCCCACGGTGACGAACGACTCCGCACTTGCATTCGGATCACGATTGGGACACCAGAAGAGAATCAGCGCCTGATCGAAGCGCTGGGCGATATATTGGGCTGAATCATGTCGGCGGTGACCAAGCGAGACGTAACGCCTGAACGGGCGCTGATGGCACTCAAGTGGGCAGCCGATGTGGCGGCCGACCCCTCACTGATCGACGCGCCTTCTGAGAGCGCGACCGCCGCCGAGTGGCGCGCCGTCCCGCAGTCCATGTTTCGCGAACACATGGATCGGCTGCTCACGGCAAGGCATCCGGAGCCCGGACTCGACGCCATCGAATCGGTCGGATGCCTCGACGCGTGGCTGCCAGAGGTCGCCGCGATGGTGGGCTTCGGCGACAACGAGTGGCGCCACAAGGACGTCTGGAAACACACCAAGCAAGTCGTGAAGCAGTCGGTGCCGCGCCTGGAGGTGCGATGGGGTGCTTTGCTGCACGACATCGGAAAGCCGAAGACGCGTCGCATCGACGACCGCGGCAACGTCACGTTCTACGGTCACGCCGAGGTCGGCGCTTCGATGTTCCGCAAGCGCGTTGCCGACCGCCTTGGCTTCGAGGGCTTCGAAAGCGAGCGGGTTCACTTCTTGATCCTGCACCACCTTCGCGCAGCACAGTACGAAGAGGACTGGACGGATGCGGCCGTTCGCCGCTTCTACAAACAGATGGGCGACGGCCTACGCGATCTGCTCGACCTCAGCCGCGCCGACATCACCACCAAGCGGCCGGAGAAGCGCCGGCGCGGCGTCCGCCAAATCAGCTTGCTGGCCAAGCGCATCCGCGACCTGAAGGAAGACGACGAGAGGGTCGCGCCGCTGCCAAAGGGCCTCGGCACGGTCATCATGGAGGCGTTTGGCGTCCCCCCATCGAAGCGGCTGGGCGACTTGATGAAGCAGCTCACCGCCGCAGCAGAGGACGGCGAGGTCCAGGGCGGACAGCCCGCCGAGTACTACATCGAGTACCTGCGCGAGCACCGGGACGAGTACGGGCTCGACTGACGCTGGCGCTGGCGCTGGCGCTGGCGCTGGCGCTGAACGGCTAGGCCCTCGAGGTCGGTGGGCAATACCGATATTGTCGCCCCCACTTACCCGAACGAGGTGCAGATATGCGTGGCGGATTGGTGTGTCTTCTGTTTGCCTTTCTGATGTTGGGGGCCTGCTCGAGCGACGACTCGAGCACCGGTGGTTCCAGCGGCAACGGCGGTTCCGCGGGCGTGGGCGGCTCCAGCGGTGGCGGTGGCTCCGGCGGAACCGACTTCGTTTGGCCGCCCGACGCCACGGTGTACCTCGACGCGTACGGTGTCTTTCATGCGGACTGCCAGACCGACGAAGACTGCGCGATGGCGCTCGGTTACTTCCATGCGCGTGACCGGTTCGTTCAAATGGATCTCCAGCGAAGACTGTCGACAGGACGCCTCGCGAACGTCGTCAACAAGCCCGTCGTCGAGAGCGCCGGATTGCTCGAGCCCCTCATCCGAACAGCCACTCGGAACCGGGCTCTCTACTCGACGCGCGATGGCGAGCCTGCCGAGGAAGCCGTGGTCGCAGGTGCCGATGAAAGAACTCTGCGTATGCTCGAGGCCTACGCGGTCGGCGTGAATCAGTGGATCGACGATGTGCGCGCCGGAGCAAACGGCGCCGTCTGGCCGGCGGAGTTCGAGAGCATCGTACTCGACTACGAGCCAGAAGACGCCCCGTACTGGACCCCGGCCGACAGCTTCGCGACGGTCTTCACACTGGTCGGGAGCTTGACCAACGACGAGAGCAAGCAGTTGCGGGCCGAGGAAGCCCGCAATGAGATCGGCAACAACGATCGGTTCCTGGACCTTTGGAG
>JBATLA010000856.1:0-9266 GCA_049669945.1 Polyangiales bacterium
AGACCCTGCGGCGCCTCAATCCGGGCTTCAACGAGAGCTACTACGGCTACCGCAACTTCCAGGACTTGATGAAAGACGTCGAGGCCCGCGGCCTCATCGCCCTCGAGTACGACGCCACCCGCGGCAACTACAAGGTGAGACCGGAGTAGGCCACGCCGCTCGTTTCAGGTGCGAGGACGCGCGAGGCTTGCAATCGTCACCCCGTGTGTCAAAAGCTCCTCTTTGGCGCCGTTTTTGACCATAGCTGACAGCTCGACACCCTCGTCTTCGAAATGACGGCGGAAGCGACGACGCGTACCGCCCGCGAACTGCTCGAAGAGCGTGGCACCCTTGGTAAGGACACGGTAGCAGCCCGGGTCGACGGTCGGCTGTATGACTTGCACACGCCGATTCCGAATGGGGCGTCCGAGGTGACCCCGATCGGCGCACACGACGCCGATGCGCTCGCCATCATCCGGCACTCGAGCGCGCACGTCATGGCAGATGCGGTGCAGCGCCTGTTTCCCGGAACGAAAGTAGCGTTCGGGCCGGCGACCGACGACGGCTTCTACTACGACTACGCTCGGCCGAGCGGGACGTTCTCGGAAGACGACCTTCGGGCCATCGAAGAGAAGATGGCGGAGATCGTCGAAGCGGATAGCCCGTTCCGGCGCGAGGTCGTGACGCGTGACGAGGCGCGCGCTCTGCTCGCTGCCCTCGACGAGGGTTTCAAGCTCGAGCATCTCGAGCGGCTCGACAATCCAATCTCGCTTTACCGGCACGGCGAGTGGGTCGATCTCTGTGAAGGCCCGCACGTTCCTTCGACTGGGTTTCTGAAGGCGGTGAAGCTCACGAGCGTCGCGGGCGCTTACTGGCGGGGTGACGAGCGCAATCCGATGCTCCAGCGCATTTACGGGACGGCGTTTGCGTCGCCGAAGGCTCTTCGTGCGCACCTCAAACAGTTGGAAGAAGCCAAGAAGCGTGACCATCGCAAGCTCGGCAAAGAGCTCAAGCTCTTCAGCTTTCACCAGACGGCGCCGGCGTCGCCCTTCTTCCTGCCGCGTGGTTCGACCATCTACAATCTGCTCGAGGCGTACGTGCGTGGGCTCTACTCCCGCTACGGCTACGACGAGGTGATTACGCCGCAGATCTTCGACAACGAGCTGTTTCACACCTCGGGGCATCTGCCTTCCTACGCAGAGAACATGTACATGGCGGCGACTTCCGAGAATCTCGAGAAGCTTCAGCAACGGGTGGAGGAGAAGCCTCCTACGAGCCCCGAAGAGTGGGAAGCCGCGTTCCGCGAGTCGCTCCGGTTCGGGGTGAAGCCGATGAACTGCCCGAGCCACTGCCTCATCTACGGCATGACGAAGCGTAGCTACCGCGACTTGCCCATGCGCATGGCGGACTTCGGCCGGCTCCACCGGTTCGAGCGAAGCGGAGTCGTGCAGGGGCTCACCCGCGTACGCACCTTCGCGCAGGACGACGCGCACATCTTCTGCACGCTCGACCAGGTCCAAGACGAGATCAAGAGCTTCTTGGATCTGGTGTACGACGCGTACCGCGATTTCGGTTTCACCGACGTGCGCATCGTCATTGCAACGCGACCCGAAAAGCGGCTCGGCGCCGACGAGGTGTGGGACCAGGCGGAAGAGGCGCTCGAAGAAGCCGTGAAGGCCAAGGAGCTTCCGTACGAAATCGCCGAGGGGGAGGGCGCGTTCTACGGCCCGAAGATCGAGTTTCATTTGAAGGATGCGCTCGGGCGGCCCTGGCAACTCGGCACCATCCAGGCCGACTTCAATCTCCCGGAGCGTTTCGATCTGACCTACGTCGGCGAGGACAACACGACGCACCGGCCGGTGATGCTTCACCGCGCGATTTTGGGCTCCATCGAGCGCTTTTTCGGCGTGCTGACCGAGCACGTGGGCGGGTCGTTCCCGGTTTGGCTCGCGCCCGAGCACATCGCCTTGTTGACGGTGAGCGAGAAGTTCAACGACTATGCCCAAACCGTGCAAGAGCAGCTTCAGGAGCGGGGCTTCCGCGTCACCGCCGATTTGAGCAGCGACAAGCTGGGTGCCAAGATTCGTCAAGCGCGCTTGATGCGGATCCCGTATCTCGGCGTGATTGGACAAAAAGAAGTCGAAGGGCAGGGCCTGGCCCTCCGTTCGCGCGACGAGAACAAGGACCTGGGGTTCATCCCTCTGTCCGAAGTGATCGAGCGTCTCGAACGCGAGAACCACCCGCCCTCTGTACAGGAATCAACAAGAGGAGAGAGTCATCGCTAGACCGCGCTTTAACCCGCGCGATCGCCCGCGGAATTTTGGACCGCGCGTGAACGATCGCATTCGAGTCCCCGAGATCCGAGTCATCGGAGCTGACGGAGGCATGCTCGGGGTCATGAACACCGACGAAGCCCGCCGAATGGCGCGAGGCCTCGACCTCGACTTGGTCGAGGTGAACCCGAAGGCTAGTCCTCCGGTTTGCAAGATCATGGACTTCGGGAAGTTCAAATACGAAGAAAAGAAGAAGCAGAACGAAGCGCGAAAACGTCAGACGCAAATCGCGCTCAAGGAGATCAAGCTTCGTCCGAAGACCGACGATCACGACGTCGAGTTCAAGGTCAAGCACGTTCGCCGCTTCCTCGAAGAGGGCAACAAGGTGAAGATCACCGTCCGCTTCCGCGGCCGTGAGATCACACATCCTGAAACGGCAAGGCGGCAGATCGACTTGATCATCGAAGCGGTGGATGACCTCGGCACGGTGGAGACTTCGGCAAGGCTAGAGGGCCGCACCATGACGGCAATTTTGACCCCCCGAATCAAAGTTCAGCCGACCCGCTGAGGGAATGCGCAAGCGTCTTTCCTCTGCGACGATGGCTCTTCTCATGCTCGCGTCCACCGCCTTTGGCTCGACCAACTTCGTGTTGAACGATCAGTTCGACCGCGCATTCGCACGTGGCGACGTCTTCAAAGATGCGCCGGTGGTGATAATCGCGGGCGCCCAACGAGATACGCCGGATGCGATGGAGGCCTGGGACAAGGCGCTTCGCGGGCGACTCCCAGAGGGGACCCGAGTCTTCGGCCTCAGCAACCTGAAGAAGATCCCGTTCTTCGTGCCCAAGGGGTCGGTCAAGCGAACGCTTGCGCAGAGGCTTCCGAACACCTCGGTGCTCCTCGACTGGAAGGGTAAGGTCTACCCTGGGCTCGGATTTGCGGACGACGCGACGATCGCCGTCGGAGTGTTCGGGCCTGCGGGTGCGCCGCTTGGAATCGTCGATGGCGAAAGCAACGACCAGCGTCTGGCCGAGGTCCTGGCGCTCACCTCTCGCTGACCCGGGTTTCCGATTGCGGCAACCTCACCGCGAAACGTCGGCGACGATGCGCTCGCGCATGTCTTGCAGGTCCTTGGCTTTGTCCTGAAGGGTTCCGGCTTCCCGTGCGATCGCCGAGAGGCGGGAGAAGTCCCGGTCTGCCAATGCCGCCTTCATCTCGTGGAGGATCTCGCGGCTTTCTGCGAGCGCCTTCAAGTTGGCCTCGTGATAGCCGACGCAAGACGGCGGGGGCGTTACTTGGCGGATCTCCTGCTCCATTCGCTGCGTGTCCGCGATGAGTTGGTCGAATCCGGCCGTGGAACCGCCCAGGCCTGCTTTGATCAGGCCCATCGCAAACGTGTTGGGGTCGCCCGCCCCCGACTCGGACTGGACCATGTCTACGCGGAGGAAATAGTCAGACACCGCCGACCCCGTCGAGGCGACGGGCGAATCGCTCGTGACTCGCGGCGCGTCGGCAGTGCCCCCACGGTTGGAGAGCAACACGCTGCCATTGGGGCGGCGCTCGATTCGTTCGCCAATGGGGTCGGTCGCGACCGCCGGGTCTTCGACGTCCTTCCACTCGTCGAGATCAGCCCATGTTGGCCAACGTCGCTGGTCGAGGTCGTGGGCGATCGTTTCTGGTTCCACGACGAGCGGGGCTTGCACCTCCGCTTCGCCCGCCGGGCCTCGGGTCGATTCACGCCCCAATAGGAACGCGATGACCATCGAGGCCGCGACGAGCGAGACGGAAAGCCCAACGAGCAGAGCCCGGCTGGAGGATGGGCGAAACATCTCGATCAGGATAGCCGAAGACGCACGCTGCCGCTGCCACCGAAAATGCGCGGTTGCCATTGCAAGCACTTGAAAACAAAGGCTTCCTGGCGGGGGAGCATGTCCCCCATCTGCTTGACTCGTTGGGGGGGTGCGCTAGACACGGCGTTCTCCGCTCCCTGGCCGCGGTCGCCGCTGGGTTGGGAGCTTTCAAGCGAGGACAGCAAAATGCCCAAGATGAAGACAAAGCGTGCTGCCGCGAAGCGGTTCAAGGCTACCGGGGGAGGGCGGATTCGTCGTTCCACGGCTGGCAAGCAGCACCTCATGCGCGGCAAGTCGGCGAACCGGATGCGGAAGCTCAAGAAGAACTCCATGGTCCAGCCCGTCGATGAAGCGCGCATCCGGCGTTTGCTTCCTTACGAGCTCTGAGATTCGAAGGAGTAACGCCCCATGCCTAGAGTTAAACGAGGCTTCAAAGCCCGCCGTCGCCGCAATCGTCTGCTGAAGCACGCCAAGGGTTACTACGGCGCGCGTCGCAAGGCCTTTCACGTTGCCATCGAGCAGGTCCACAACGCTTGGGAGGATGCTTACCGGCATCGTCGGACCAAGAAGCGTGAGATCCGCCGTCTTTGGATCGCGCGCATCAACGCCGCGGCGCGGAGCAACGGTCTGAACTACAGCCAGTTCATCAACGGCCTCAAGCGTTCGAACATCGTTCTCGACCGCAAGGTCCTCGCCGAGATCGCGTTTTCCGATCCCGGTGGTTTCAAAGCTGTCATCGACGCCATCGAATAGTACTGTCGGGACGCGCGATGGCAGAGCCTGATGCGGTTCAGACGTTCGAAGACGGGCTCAGCCAAATCCGTGGCGCCTACGGCGACGCCTTGCGTGCAGCGAAGGACGAGCCCGAGCTCCGACTGATCAATGGCAAGTACGTCGGACCGCAGGGCGAGCTCACCAAACTACTCAAGCTCATGCCGAAGCTTCCGGGCGACCGTCGGCGCGAGCTGGGTCAAGCCGCCAACGCCCTCAAGCAAGAGATCCAGGCGACCTTCGACGCTGCGCTCGAAGCGATTCACCGAGGCGCGCGGGAAGCCGAGCTCACCGGGCCCGCGCTCGACGTGACGCTTCCCGGCCGCTGGCAGATGCCCGGTCGCCTTCATCCGATTACCCGCGTTCGCAACGAGGTTCTGGAGATCTTCTTGTCGCTCGGCTTCGACATCGCCGATGGCCCGGAGGTCGAGCTCTACGAGAACTGCTTCGACAAGCTCGGGTTTCCGCCAGACCATCCGGCAACCGATGAGCACGATACGTTCTTCATCCGCGGCAACCGCTCTCAGGACCCGGAAAGCGTGCTGCTGCGCACTCAGACCTCGACGATCCAAATCCGCGAGATGCTAAAGCGCCAGCCGCCGCTCGCCATCGTGTCGCCCGGCGCGGTCTACCGCCGCGACGACGACGCGACCCACTCACCGATGTTCTTTCAGCTCGAAGGCTTCCTCGTCGACGAAGACGTCACCTTCGCCGAGCTCAAGGGGGTCCTTACGCTTTTCCTGCGCCGCCTTTTCGACGAGCACATCGCCGTCCGGTTCCGCGCGAGCTACTTCCCCTTCGTCGAGCCGGGAGGCGAGGTCGACATGAGCTGCGTCTTCTGTCGTGCCTGGGAGGGCGACCGTGCGCGCACCGCAGGATGCCGCGTTTGCAAGGGGACCGGCTGGATGGAGATCCTCGGCTGCGGGATGATTCACCCTGTCGTGTTCGAGAACGTGGGGTACGACCCAGAGAGGTACACCGGTTTCGCGTTCGGCATGGGGCTCGATCGCATCGCGATGCTCAAGTACGGCATCCCCAACATCAAGCTTCTGTACGAAAATGACGTGCGATTCTTGTCGCAGTTCTAGGAAAACACGATGTTGGTCTCCTACCGTTGGTTGCAAGAGCTCTGCCCCGTCGACGCCAACGTCGCCGAGGTCGCTCGCCGCATTTCGCTTGCCGGCCTCGAAGTCGAAGCGATGGACGAGAAGGGACACAACCTAGCCGGGGTAGTGGTCGCCGAGGTTCGCGCCAAGACTCCGCATCCGAAGAGCGACAAGCTCACCCTCGTCCGCATCTTTGACGGAGAAGAAGAGCTCGACGTCGTTTGCGGCGCCCCAAACGTGCCCGACCCCGGTGGACGGATTCTTTTCGCCCGTTCAGGCGCGGTGTTGCCGAACGGCATGCAGATCGCGCCTCGCAAAGTCGCGGGCGTCGAGTCCAACGGAATGATTTGCAGCGAGGCCGAGCTCGACATCGGGAGCGACGCGGATGGTATCTTCGTCATGGACGCCGACGCCGTCGCGCTTCCCGGCACGCCGGTCGCAGACGCGCTCGACCTCCGTGACTTCATCCTCGACATCGGCCTCACACCAAACCGGCCAGACTGCCTGGGCCATGTCGGAATTGCCCGGGAAATTGGGGTCCTGTTCGGCATCACCTACACGCCCCGGAAGGCGGCTGGCCCGCGTGAGACCTTTGCGGCCGGCGCTTCGTTCGAGCGCTCGCAGGCGACCACCGACCTCGTGCCGCTCTGGGACACGGACGCCGATGGCGTCGATACACCTGTGCTGCCCGAGATCTCGGTCGAGATCGAAAACGGGGATCGTTGCCCGCGGTACGGAGCCGCGTTGGTGTCGGGCGTTCAAGTGGGTCCGTCCCCGTTCTGGCTTCGCTATCGCCTTCACAACCTCGGGCTTCGCGCGCTCTCGAACGTCGTCGATGCGACCAATCTCATCTTGCTCGAGTGGGGACACCCGATCCACGGGTTTGACCTCCATCACCTTCGGGGCTCGAAAGTCGTCGTGAGGCTCGCCAAAGAGGGCGAGCAAATGGCAACCCTAGATGGCGTCGAGCGGACCTTCACCGCGGACGACTTGCTGATCTGCGATGCGGAGCACCCGGTTGCGGTAGCCGGCGTGATGGGTGGTCTCGACAGTGAGATTCGAGATGAGACGAAAGACGTGCTCATCGAATGCGCCTACTTCGACCCGCGCTCGATTCGCCGCACGTCGCGGCGCCTCGGATTGCAAACGGACTCGAGTCATCGCTTCGAGCGCGGCGTCGATCCCGAAGCTGTCCCACAGGTCCTGGCGAGTGCAGCGTCTTTGATTGCGGAGCTCGGTGGTGGCGCGGCCGCGACTACGGCAATCGACAGCGTGGCGACCCCCTACGAGACGCGCACGATCCAACTTCGCCCCGCGCGCGCGGCTCAGCTTCTTGGAACGCCGGTATCGGGTGAAGAGAGCCTTCGCATCTTGAAGTCCCTCGGTTGCCGCATCGTCGAACACAGCGACGCGCAGATCACCGCCGAGGCGCCGAGTTGGCGACCCGATCTTCAGCGCGAGGTCGACCTCATCGAGGAGGTCGCACGCGTTCGCGGCTACGACGAGATCCCGACTGCCGTTCCGCGCGTGCACCCGTCGGAGACCGGCACACCCGGCCTGCTAAAGACGGTCGACGCGCTGCGTGATGCGGCTGTGACGGCCGGACTCTACGAAGCGATCAACTACGGCTTCGTGTCGACCGACGACCTTCGAAAAGCAAGGGTTTCGACCGACGCAGTTCCCCTCGCGAATCCGCTTTCCGAGGAGCGCGCCGTCATGCGGACGTCACTTCTGCCCGGTCTCACCGCCGCGGCCGCGCGGGCTCAGCGCCATGGCGCAACAGAGGCTCGACTCTTCGAGATCGCGCGCACCTTCGAACCGAGCGACGAACTGTTGCCTCGCGAGCAGACCACGCTTGCGATCGCGTTGGCAGGCCAGCGTCAAGGCTGGATCGGTGGCGCCGAGTCCTTCGATATCTACGATGGCAAGGGCGTCATCCAGGCGATCCTCGGAGGGGTCTTTGGGCGTGTCCCTGACCTCTCGCCTGGAGAGCTGCCGGAGTTCATGCACCCGAAGCGATCCGCCGTCGTCAACCTCGAGTCACGCCCGGTCGGGTTCGTCGGGGAGATCCACCCCGACGTCGGCGACGATCTCGAATTGATCGGCCGTGTCGTATACGCCGAGCTCGATGTGACTACGCTCTACGCGCTCGCCGAAGAGCTCGGACCCACCCAGGCACGGGGCCTTCCGAAGTTCCCAGCGATCACTCGGGACATGGCCATGCTCGTGCGCGAGGAGTTCACGGCAGGCGAGATCGCCGAGGCGCTGGCGGAAGCGTCCAATGGCCTGGCCGAGTCGGTCGCCCTGTTCGACCTCTATCGCGGCGGCCAGATCCCCGAAGGCCATCGTAGTCTCGCGTTCCGGGTCACGTATCGGGATCCGGAGGCCACGCTGACCGACAAGCGGGTCGACAAAGTCCACAGCTCGCTCGCGAAGGTCGCGCGCGATCGCTTCGAAGCGACCATCCGATAGAGATTTCTATCGATGTGCGAGAATGCGTACATTTCTCGCTGCCGAAGCACGCCAAACCCTTGAGATTCAAACCGATTTATGGTTTTCTCCGCCATACCGGGCCTCTGGAGGATTGAACCGAATGACAAAAGCCGAAATCATCGACGCCGTGTACGAGAAGGTTGGTGGCTTCTCGAAGAAAGAGGCAGCGGAGGTCGTGGAAGCCGTGTTCGACACGATGAAAGATGTGTTGGCCGACGGGGAGAAGATCAAGATTTCCGGCTTCGGGAACTTCGTCGTGCGGACCAAGAAGGAGCGCGTCGGCAGAAACCCGCAAACCGGCGCTCCAATTCCAATCAGCGCACGTCGAGTGTTGACATTCAAGCCCAGCCAGGTACTCAAGACCGTGCTCAACCCGCACCGCTCCAAAGAGGACGTAGCGGGCTCTCCCGAAGGCTTCTGAGCTAGTGTCATGACGCGGCGCACCCAACTTCCGGACAAGCTCTTCTTCAAAATCGGCGAGGTTGCCGACATCGTCGGCGTCAAGCCGCACGCGTTGCGCTACTGGGAAACCGAGTTTCCCGCGCTCCGCCCAAAGAAGACCCGAGGCGCCCACCGCCAGTACAGCCGCAAGGACGTCGAGCTCGCCATGCTGATTCGGCAGCTCTTGCATGACGAGGGCTACACCATTCCGGGCGCCCGCAAGCGTATCCGCGATCTGGGCCGCCATCAGCGAAGCAGCCCTCCGGAGCCGCGCGCGGCACGAGAGGTCGCGCTGCGGGCCGAGCTCTTGGGGCTCCGCCAGCAGCTCATCGAGCTATTGGACGATCTTGCCG
>JBATLA010000857.1:0-3583 GCA_049669945.1 Polyangiales bacterium
TCCCTCGCATCGTCCGGCCGGCCGAGCTCCACGTACACATCCGACAGCAGAGCGAGGAGCGCGACGCGGTTCGCGAGTCCTCGTTCGCTCCGGGTGAGGCTAGCAAGCTCTTCGGCGGCAGTTTCGAGGTCGCTCAATTGAACTGCGCAGTCGGCCGCAACAGCTCGGTCCCTCCGCGTCACCTGCACCTCACTCGAATCGGCGCCAAGCAAGATCGGCCGCGCTTCTTCGCAATGTCCACAGCGCGCCGCGGCTCGTGCCCAGCGGCGCTCGGAGTCCTCGCGCATGGCCTCGGGTAAGGTCGAGGGAGTCTGGGCCAGCGCTTCCATCGCATCGCAGGGCCTGCCGACGCCGAGCAGAAGTCGCCCTCGGAGATAGCGGAGCGCGTCTTCGTCGCGGGTCTTTTCGGAGAGCGTCTCGATCGCCGCGAGCGCCGCTGTGTCATCGCCCGTTCGCACCAGCGAAGCGACGCGGGCGAGGCTGTCCGCGGCCAGCGCCGAAACACAGACCAGCCACACGAGCGATGCCCCCAGCCAAAATCGTCGCAATACCTCGGGAATCTATCACTGTTTCGCAGGGACGCAGCCTAGCCCCGCACCGACGAAGTCGCTTTGCGGAGCGCGATTGGCGATCGCCCGAGGCGTCCCGTATGCTCCGCCGCTAGACGATGCGACTTGGTATTGCTTTATTGCTGGCCGCCGTGGCGATCACGGGGTGCGCGCAGAACATCGGGGATTCCTGCTCGGGTTCTTCCGATTGCTCGCAGACCGGCGAGCGCCAGTGCGACCTCGCCCAGCCCGGCGGCTACTGCACGGTCTTCTCCTGCGACCCGGACACCTGTCCGGAGGGTGCATGTGTCGAATGGCGCTTCATCCCGAGCCGAACCGCTGAAACCTGGTGCATGCAGACCTGTGGCGGTGACGGCAACTGCCGGAATGACTACTACTGCGTGCTTCCCTCCAACATCAACATGGCGGGCGAGTGGGAGGCCGAGGTCCCCACCGACGAACGCATCGCCCGCATCATCGACCTCAGCGAGAACCTCACGACCTCGAAGATCTGCACCGCGTTGAGTCAGCCGCCAGAGGAGTCGGAGGCCGAAAGAAATGGCACGCTGCAGACAGTCGCCCAAGACGGCGGCGTGAATCCGGGCCTCTAGCGACCGGGTCCCTTTTTTGCGGCGAACCCGACGTGCGCACCGATTGCGGGTAGTATCGCTCGCAGATGTCTCCGGGCCTCTTGCGGTACTTGGCCGGTCGCCTCGCGAGGGCGTTGCTGACCGTCATCGGACTGGTGACGATCGTGTTCCTGCTCGTGCGCCTGATTCCAGGGGACCCGGTCGAAGCGATCCTCGGAGACCAGGCCGGTCCCGAGGAGAAGGCCGAGCTTCGCCGCGCACTCAATCTCGATCGACCTGCAAGCGAGCAGTACTTATCGTTCCTCGGCGACATGGCCGATGGAACGATGGGCACCTCGTTTCGCCAAGCCGATCGATCGGTGTGGTCGCTGATGCGCGACGTGCTGCCATACACCCTCGTCCTCGCGCTCGCGGCGCTTCTGGTCGCCTGGCTCGTTGCGGTGCCGTTGGGGGCGATCGCCGCCGCCCGCGCCGGACAGGGATGGGATAGGGCGGCTTCCGCTGCCGCGGTCCTAGGCCTCGCGATCCCCAACATTTGGCTTGGACCGTTGTTGATCCTCGCGTTTGGCGTGAAGCTCCGCTGGCTGCCACTGCCCGGAGATGATCTCGCAGGACCCGAGGCGCTCATTCTACCCGCAATCACGATTGGAACGGCGCTTGCGGCGGTGCTCACGCGGCAGACACGCGCCGCCATGATCGACGTGCTCTCGCAACAGTACATCAGCGCCGCCCGCGCACGCGGCGTCCCGTCCGTGCCGCTTCTGCTCCGCCACGCACTCAGAAACGCGCTCCTCCCGGTCATGACGATCGGTGCGGCGCAGCTCGGCGCGCTGCTCTCAGGGACCGTCGTGACCGAGAAGATCTTCGAGCGGCCCGGGCTCGGGACCCTCTTTCTAGACGCGTTCTTCGCGAGAGACATCCCCGTGGTCCAGGGGTGTGTCTTGGTGATCGCGGTGATCTACGTCGGGGTCAATCTCGTCGTCGACTTGGCGTACGGGGTCGTCGACCCGAGGGTGAGGCTGTCATGAGCGCCACGCGCGCACGCCTCCGCAAGACGCCACTAGGATTGCTGATCGTGGTCGCGTTCTTCTTGCTAGGCGCGATCGGTCCGTGGATCGCGCCCTACGACCCTTTGGCGATCGACTTGCTCCACGAGTACCAGGCGCCGTCCGCGGCGCACTGGCTCGGCACCGGCGACAACGGCATCGACATCTTGAGCGCCTTGCTCCACGGCGCACGGCTCGCCGCGATCGTTGGCGTCGTAGTCGTCGGCGTTTCGGTCACCCTCGGGACGGCGGTAGGAACCTGGGCCGGCTACTACGGCAGGCTCCCCGATCATGTCGTGACGGGCATCGCGGACCTCGTGCAGGCGTTTCCCGCGATTGTCCTCAACATCGCGGTTCTGGCGCTCGTGGCAAAGCCAGGGCTCCTGCACTTGATCATCGCGCTCGCGGTCAATGGGTGGGTGCTGTACGCGAGGCTCGCGCGGGCAGAAACTCTATCTCTGCGTGAGCGCGAGTTCGTCGAAGCGGCGCGCGCCCTCGGCATGCCCGCGCACCAAGTGATGCGCCGGCACGTGGTCCCGAACCTCCTGGGCCCCTTGGTCATCCAGGCAACCACTGGGCTCGGAGTCGTCATCTTGGCCGAGTCCACATTGTCGTTCCTCGGTTTGGGGCCGGGAAAGGCCGTGTCGTGGGGGGCGCTGCTCGACCAAGGCACGAGCGTCCTGCTCCGCTTCCCCCACGTCGCCCTGTTCTCGGGGGGCGCCATCGCACTGACGGTGTTGGGCTTCAATCTCATGGGGGACTGGTTGCGCGACCGGCTCGACCCCCGCCTTCGTTGATCATGCCGGAGCTTCCCGACGTCCAGCTCTACGTTCATGCGCTTCGCGAGCGGCTCGTTGGGCAAACGCTTCAGGGCGTCCGGCTCGCGTCCCCGTTCGTATTGCGAAGCCTCGATCCGCCAATCGGCGCGATGGCCGACAAGCGGGTCGTCGGGGTCCACCGGCTCGGCAAGCAGGTGATCCTCGCGCTCGAGGAGGATCTCTTCGTCGTGATTCACCTCATGATCGCCGGCCGGCTTCGTTGGAAGCCGCCCAAGCAGAAGATCCCAGGGCGGCTCGGGCTAGCCGCGTTCGATTTCGAGTAGGGCACGCTGACGGATCCACGCATCTTCAGCGGTATCGGCAATGCCTACTCCGACGAGATCCTCCATCGCGCGAAGCTCTCTCCGTTGATTTGGACACAACGCCTGACCGATGAGCAGGTGCAATGCCTCCACGCCGCGACGCGAGAGGTCTCGTCCGAGTGGGTGCAGCGCCTGATCTCGCAGCACGGCGACCGCTTCCCAGAGAAGGTGACGGCTTTTCGACCGGAGATGGCGACGCACGGAAAACACGGAGAGCCCTTCCCCGTCTGCGGCGAGCCAATCCAACGCATCGTCTTC
>JBATLA010000858.1:0-1881 GCA_049669945.1 Polyangiales bacterium
GTTCATGTACATGCTGCTTCCGGTGGTCGCGGCGTTTTTCGCAGGCGTGTTTGTCGGTGCTGCGATTTGCAATCGTCATCAGATCACAGATGAGTCCCTCGCTGGGCGGCACGGCGCGCTCGTGGCTCTCACGGCCTATGTCATCTATGCGGCCGAGGTGGGCTCGCTCAGCTTCACACCGGTCGAGGCTGCGCTAGACGCGTTCATGGGCAGTGTACTCGTCAGCGGTTGGATCGTATTCCCGATCGCGTTCCTGGCGGGCATTCTCGCCTTCCGCGCGCGCGAGGGCGCTCACCGGTACAAGCGGCACGCCGAAGGCTGAGACCTTCTCGCCGGGTGGTGGAATCAACCGAAGCATGCCCGCCGCCATCAAGCGGGTGAACGGAAGCGCCGCCAAGACGCCAAAGCAGTTGAACATGACGTGCGCGTGAGCGATCTGCTTCGCGATGTCCTGTGCGCCCGAGCCTTGGGTCATCCACTTCGCGATCTCTGCGAGCTGAGCCGTGAAGCTGACGAGCAAGAGTACGTTGAAAGCGTTGAACATCAGCTGAAAGACGCCCGTGCGGACCGCGTCGCGACTCTGGCCGATTGTCGAAAGTAAGGTATCGACACAGGTCCCGAGCTCGGCGCCCATCATGATCGCAATCCCTGCGGGTAGTGTGATCGCGCCCTGGCCGGCCAGGATGATCACCACCCCCATCGTGGCCGAGGATGACTGAATGACCGCGGTGATCGCGGCGCCGATCAGGATGCCGATGAGTGGGCTCTCCATCTGCCTGATCGCACCCATGAACACTTTGGAGCTTCGAAGCGGAGTCATGGCTGCCTCGATCTGCTCGAGACCGAGGAAGACGAACCCGACGCCCATGATCGCGATGCCCCAAGCCTTGGCGTGATCCGTCCGAACCACGAAGCGTAGAACGGCGCCGATGATGAGGACGACGCCGAAGAAGTCAGTCAGGCCGAACGCCACGATCTGACTCGATAGCGTCGTTCCGATGTTTGCCCCCATCACCACGCCGATGGAGCTCTGAAACGCGAGCAGGCCCGTGCTAACCAAGCCGACGGTCATGATGGTGACGATCGAAGAGGACCCGACCACGGCCGTCGCGCCGGCTCCAACCCCGACGGCCGTAACGCGGTTCTTCGTGAATCGCTCGAGGACGGAGCGAACGCGATCGGCCGCGGCCTCACGCATGCCGAGCGTCATCTCGTAGACGCCGAAGAAGAAGATCGCCAAACCGGCCCCGAGGCCGATCAACATGTCGATGATGTTGATTCCGTCCAACTCAGCCTAGATGTGCGCTCCGAGTGGGGCGGGGCCGTGGCGCTTGACTGAGATCTTCGTGACGTCGATGTGACGCCGATGTGACGACTTTGCCTGCCGGACGAGCTTAGTCGATACGCTCGATTTCTCCCGGTCTCCAAGTCCGAACGAGCCAAGGTTCGAGTGGCCCATGTAGCCAGAGGATCGCAAACCAGCCCTTGCCCGGGACGGTTTGAATCCAGTTCATGGGCCGGCTCTCGGATGGCTCCGGTCCAAAGAAGACTTCGGTCGTGCCATCGTCTTCCGCGGTGGCGCCGCGCTGACTGCCGACAGCCGGTCGTGTGGACCTCGGGGTCTGAAGCATGGACCGGGTCTGCGGGTCGTAGACGACGATCGACCAGGCGTCGCTCGCGGGAATCGCCTTGGGAAGGACGAGGCGATAGTTTCGCCCGCCGTCCAGGTAGCGGCCTTGGGCGTCCGACGCGCAAAACGCACGCCCAGTCTCGACGGCTCGGCTTGGCGCGGTCGTGACGAAGAAATGGGCCGTTCTTGCGTCCAGCAAACGAGCCCCGTTTCTGACGAAGGCCTCGCTCTCCCCGCCGGGGGTCGTGTAC
>JBATLA010000859.1:0-3654 GCA_049669945.1 Polyangiales bacterium
TCGAAGTATGGAGTCATAGGTGTCGTCGACGTCGACTATTCAGGGACTTGCCCACCCGTCTATTCGACCGCGGTCGCGTATTTCGAGCTTCGACAGAAGCTCGAGCAATACCTCGGTGAAGTTCCCCAGGACATCGAGGACCTGTTCGCAAGAGCCGAGGAGGCGAGGGATGACGGCGATGCCGAGGCCTTGGCGGCGATCCGAACCGAGGGACGCCGCAGGATCAAGTTCAAGGGTGATTCCCGCGAGCAGATTCAGAACTCTTTTTCGGTCGCTCCCGATGGCGTCTACGTCGTCACGAACTTCGCTCTCTACAAGTTCCGGTTCAACGACGCAGAGAAGCGAATCGAGCTCGACCCGAAATGGCAACCGACATACGCCGACGGAGACCTGATCTACGACAACGATCGCAAGATCAAACCCGGCCACCTCAACAATGGCAGCGGCACGACGCCCACGCTGATCGGAGATGACTTCGTCGCCATCGTCGACAACGCCCCCGAGCAGGTGAACCTCTTGGTCTTCCGCCAGCAGGACGGCAAGCTCGTGAGTCGATTGCCGCTGTTCGAGCCGGGTGCCAGCGCTGTCGAGAACTCCGTGGTCGCGTACGGCGACCACCTAATTGTGGGCAACACCTATGGTTACACCGATCCGTTCAGTGAGAATCCGACGGCAGGGGGAATCATGCGTTTCGACTACGATGAGGCGACAGGCGGGTTCGTCGAAGTCGAAGACTGGCCGGCCGTCGGCCATTTCGATGGAAAGACCGCAACGCCCAAGCTCTCCACCTCGAATGGGCTCTTGTATGTCTATCATCGCGACCCCGAAGCGACCGGGCACCGGTATTGGCAGCTCACCGCGCTCGACTTTCGATCTGGTTGGCCAGTCTTCAGCATCAAGGGCTACTTCGATAACAAAGACTTCGACGACAATACGATGCGCATCGTCCAGCGGATGACCCTAGGCAAGGGTGACTACGGTCGGAAGGTGTTCAACAACATTTGGGGAACCTTCTCATTTGGTCCCAACAACAGCATCTTCATCGGCACGTTTCGAGGCTATGTGCGTTTCTCGTCAGACGCTTCGCTCGGGGGAGAAGGCCTCGGCGAGGCACAGGACTCGCCGTTGATGCCCGCCTCAGATTGAGCGCCCGGCGGCCCGTCTCAGAGTGGCTCGAAGTTGAACTTCTGCCCGCCGCCGGCCGCTTCGGCCATCGCGCCCTTGAGCGGCAGGACCATGATGGCGACGCCGTCTTTGTACTTGCATGCGGCGGCGGCGCCTTTCTTGCCACCGATAGCAGTCGCGGCCGCGCTGCCCTCGAACCGACCCCCCTTGAAGCGATCGAGCGCCTTCTTGTTCTCGAAGAGGATGACCTCGGCGTAGGTTTGTCCCCCCACCTGCGCGCCGACCGTTGTCTGCGTCATCTTTGCGTGGCCGATGAGCTTACCCTTCTTGTAGACCGCGCCCTCGCCGTGCGATGCGCCGACGATGAAACCACCTTTGCCGACCTCGGGGAAAATTACGTAGGCGTATGCCCCCCCCAGCGTGGAATTGAAAGAGTCGTCCTGGCTCTGCCAAGTCTTCTTAGCCTCCTCCACTTGTTGTTGGATTTCGCTATCGGACTTCTTTTGACGCTTGGCCGACGCTGGCGGGGCGGCGCAGAGAATGAGTGCGGGAACGAGCACGGTGAGACGCAGAACGTGGATCATCGAGAACCTCCAGGCCTTGAGCTAGCCCGAACACCGGGTACCCCGCAAGTAGGCTATGCGGTTTGGCGCGGCCGACGAATTCGCGGTAAGCACGCCGGATGAGATCGACGCCTTTCTTATCCTCGTTCCTGCTCGTCCTCTACGCCTGTACCTCCGGCAGCGGAACGACTCCCCCACCTGCCGACACCACCGCGAAGCTCACGATCGATCTCTCGGCTCCCGTGGCGACCGTCGACGAGCGCTACCTTTCGGTTGCCGTCGATACCGCACAGGTGGTCGGAGGGCTCTTCTGGTCCGCGGAGCCCGTCGCGCAACTGATCGGTCAGGAGCGCCAGCCCGTTTACGACTTTGGCCGACCGAGGCTCCGCGCGCTCGCCGCCGAGCTTGCGCCTGCTTTCCTCCGCATCGGAGGTAGCGATGCCGATCGCGTCTTCTACGACATGACCGAGAGTCCGATAGCCGAGGAAGATCTGCCGGAGGGCTTCGAGTTCGTGCTCACCGCGGCGCAGGTCGACGGCATCTTCGAATTTGCCGAGGCGCTCGACTTTGGCGTGATGTTCACCCTGAGCGCGGGTCCCGGCGCCCGAGACGAAGAGGGCGATTGGACCCCGGACATGGCCCGCCATCTTCTCGAGTACGTCTCCGCCAATGAGTACGAAGTCACCCTTTGGGAGCTCGGAAACGAATGGGACCGCTTCCCGATCATTCTGGGCGTACCCGCGACGCCCGAAATGGCCGTTCGGGAGTTCGCTACGGTGCGGAGTCTCCTCGGAGAGTTCTACGACGACTTCAAACTGGGCGGAACCTCGGGCGCGTACTGGCCGAGCATCGGAGAGCTGATCCCGATCTACGGGCCCTTCATGGAAATGGGCGGTGGCGACTCGCTGGATGTCGTCACGTGGCACTACTACCCGACGCAATCCGAGCGAGGCGGGGTCCTCCGTACGGATCCGTGGGAGCCAGGCATCCTCCTCGATCCCGAGGACCTCGACATCGCGCTCCACTGGGCAGACGAGGTCATCGCCTACCGCGATGCAAACGCTCCTGCTTTGCCGGTTTGGCTGGGAGAGTCCGGCCACGCGCAGTTTGGTGGCCAACCCGGCGCCTCGGATGCGTTCGAAGGAACCTTTTGGTGGCTCGATCAGCTCGGCGCGCTGGCTCGACGTGAGATCCAAGTGTCGGTGCGGCAGACGCTCTCCGGCTCGAACTACGGTCTGATCGACGACGTCACCCTAGACCCGAGGCCCGACTACTGGGCGTCGGTCCTTTGGCGACGCCTGATGGGGCAGCGCGTGCTGGACGTCGCTCGCACTGACGTCGACGAACTGATCCGGGTCTACGCGCACTGCAGCTACGAGCGCCCAGGCGCGGTGACGGTGCTCGCGATCAACCTCGACGAAGAGAACGACGTCCGCATCGAGATCGACGAAATCTCGAACGCCGACAAGGAGACCTACGTCCTCACCTCCGAGGCGCTCGACTCGTCTGACCTAATGCTCAACGGGACACTACTTCGCGACGACAATGGCGTGCTCCCTCCGCTAGAGCCGGAAGAAATCGGCAGCAGACCCGCGGATGTGCCTCCCCGTGCGATCGCATTCATCGTCTACCCCAACGCCAACGCGCCGGCCTGTCGGTAGGAGCCCTCTGGTCAGCGAGGGCGTCTTCAGGCACGATGACCGACCGATGACCGACCCACGTGATCGACCGATGAACCTCGCTCCTGCGAGCGTGATGGACTACCGCGAGCTCGCGCGAAAGAAACTGCCCCGGCAGCTCTTCGACTACATCGACGGCGGTGCCTACGCCGAGAGCACGATGCGCGCGAACGTGAACGACCTTCGGGAGATTCATCTGCGCCAGCGGATCCTTCGCGACGTTTCCGATATCGACCTCGGTGTCGAGGTCCTCGGAGAGAAGCTCTCGTTGCCAGTCGTGCTCGGGC
>JBATLA010000860.1:0-10780 GCA_049669945.1 Polyangiales bacterium
GTCCGCGACCCCGTGATCTGCGGTCAGGACGAACGCGACCGGACCGCGCGCCTCGAGTAGGCGCACGAAGCGTGTGAGCGCACGGTCGATGCGCGACAGGTTGTCCGCATACTCCCACGAGCGAGCGCCCCAGACGTGTCCCACGATGTCCGTGCCGGAAATGCCAAGCGCGAGGAAATCCGGGACCTCGTCCATACCCATCCGCTCGGCTTTCACCGCCGCATACGCCGCGGCGATGAGGTACTCGCTCGATTCGGGTGTGCCCGAGAACGCATACCAGGGGTCGTCCGCCTCGCGCGGATCGTGCGGAAAGGCTGGGTACATTTCGCCCGCACGGTCGTCTTGGCCGAAGTGCTGCTCCCACCTCGCTGGGTCCTCCGGCTCCCAGGCCTGCAACAAGGGCTCTACCGGATTCGCCTTGTTGAAGTCGCGAAGCCACTCGGTAAGACGACCCTTGGGTGCGTAGAACGTCGACGTCGTCATGCCACGGGCGACCGAGTCATAGAAGACCGCTGCGTTTGGTTTCTGCCCGACCGGAAGTACTGCCGAGCGTCCCTTCATCGATATTCCGACGATGCGCGCAGCACCTGCGGTTTGCTCGGACAGGATGTCCGCCACTGTCTGTGCGCGGAGTTGCGTCGGGCTCACGAAACGTTTCGGGTTTCCGAGCACCGCGTGCTTCCGATCATCGACCGTGCGCCGCGAGCCGGTTTGAGTGTCGTAGATGGAGTTCGCCACGATGCCGTGTACGGCGGGCGCCACACCCGTTGCGAGCGAGGCGTGGCCCGGCGCGGTTTGGGTCGAGGCGTAGGGGAACTCCGCAGTATGAAACGCGCCATCTTCGTAGGCGCGGCGGATCACGCTATCGCTCGGCAACAGAGGAAGATGCTCGTTCAGCACCCAGGAGCCGAATTGGTCGAGCACAATCAGTACCACGAGCTTCGGGGCCATCGATGCTTGTGAGGGAGGCTCGGTCGGCGCCTTGGCTTCGTCTGCGGTCGTTGGAGGCTGAGGCTGCGTCGTTGCACAGGCAGGCGCGACGGCTGCGGCCGCGGCGAGCGTGAAGGCAAGGACCCAGTGCGGCGTTCCCGTCGTTGTCTCGGTCACGAGCGAAACCTAACGTGACGCAAGGGTCGCCGCTAGGCGCCAGTCCGTTCGGGCGCTATCCTTCGGCATGCGCCAGCCACTTCGCAGCATCCAAGCTCGAGCTCGCATCGCGCGTGGCTGGTCTCTCGGGTTCTACATCGCCGGGATTGCGGCATTGGGTGCTGGGCTGCTCGTTGGTGGCATCGTTGCCGCAGCAACGGGCTCCGCGGCGGGGCTCACCGTCGCGGCCATCATCGGAGGCACCGGCGTCGGAACGGGTGCGCTCGGTCTTTGGGAAAGCCGCCGTTTTCGTCAGCGCGCAGAGAGGCTCGAACAAACGGTCTCCGAACAGCAGCTCTATTCGCTCGCGGAGCAGCATGCCGGCGTGCTTCGAGTCGTCGACGTGGCTCGTGACCTCCGGCTCATGAGCTCGGAGGCCGAGGAGCTCCTCGACCACCTCGTGGACGAGGTGCGCGTGTCGATGCGCGTCACCGAGGAGGGGGAGATTCACTACGTCTTTCGCGAGCTTGCGAATCAAGTCGGGCCTCGCGTCCGCGTTGCGCTCGGGGAGGAGGCGCCGCTCGGAGAAGGCATCGATGTCGAGTCGGGGGCCAACGAGGACACAAAGCCTTGAATTTGTAGTGTTTTATGGTGCCCAGGGTTGCCGTGCCCCGACTCCGGCTCGATGATTTGCCGACGCGGGGCACCTAGGCTACATACGGCGGCCTCGCTCAGCGACGGAGCACCACAACCATGAAACCCGATATCCATCCCGAATACAACGAGCTGACCGTGCACTGCGCCTGCGGCGCTTCGTTCCAGATGCGCTCGACCCGGGCCATCGAGCAGGTCGACATCTGCTCGGAGTGCCATCCGTTTTACACGGGCAAGCAGAAGCTGGTGGACACCGCGGGTCGCGTCGAGCGTTTCCGCAAGAAGTACGCGAAGAACAAGGACAAGACGGCTGAGGCGGCGCCCGAAGCGCCTGCCGACAACTGATGCTTGTGCCCCGTAGGGGGACCATCCTCGCCACGATGGCGCAGCCCTACATCGGTGGGCAGGCGGTCATCGAGGGCGTGATGATGCGCGCGCCAGCGTGCCTCACGGTTGCCGTGCGCCGACCCGACGGCGCCATCGCGGTCCGTGAAGGTCCTTACCGATCGACCTGGTCGCGCAAGCTTTGGAAGCTGCCTGGCTTTCGCGGCGTCGCGATGCTCGTCGAGTCGATGACGATGGGTTTTTCGGCGCTCCAGTTCTCGGCCGAGCAGCAGATGACGGAGGAGGAGCTCGCGCAGGATCAAGGGTCCGGGAAGCTCGCCGTCGCCATCTCCACCTTGCTGGCGCTCGGTCTGTTCGTGGCGTTGCCGCAAGGCCTGGCGAGCCTCACTGCCAAGGGTGCGGGCTGGGATCTCGGCCTCACCGATACCGCATTCCATGTCTTGATCGGCGGGTTCAAGCTGTTGATCTTCGTTGGATACCTGTTCGCGATCAGCCGGATCCCCGACGTTCGACGTTTGTTCCAGTATCACGGCGCCGAGCACAAGACGATTCACGCGTACGAAAAGAACCTGCCGCTCACCATCGACAACGTGCAGGCGCAGACCACGCTGCATCCTCGCTGCGGGACGACCTTCTTGGTGGTCGTCATCGTCGTTTCGATCATCCTCGGTTCGCTGGTCGCTCCGCTCCTCATGCCGGACGTCGAGGGATGGCTCGGCCAGGTGTCGCTCTTGATCATTCGCATCGGGCTCCTCCCCGTGATCGCGGCGATTTCCTACGAGCTCCAGAAGCTCAGCGCCCGATTCTGCACGACGGGTTGGCGCCGTGTGGTCCTCTATCCGGGTTTCCTCTTCCAGAAGATCACCACTCGCGAGCCCGACGACGACCAAGTCGAGATCGCAATTGCGGCCATGGAAGCGGCTGCATGGCGTGAGCGCATCCAAGAACAGGCGCCCCACGGTGAGGACCCAATCGTCTTCGCGAGTTTCACTCGCTTCAGGGAAGTATTGAGCGGCGAAGGGTCCCTCGGCGCTTCCCGCGCAGCCTGACCATGCTTCCCACCGACAAGCTCGAGTCGCTTGCGGCTCGCTATCGCGAGATCGAGGAGCTGCTCTGCCAGCCCAATGTCGCGTCTGACTCCAAGAGGTACACCGGGCTCACCAAGGAACGGGCCGAGCTCCAGGAAGTCGTCGAGACCTACGTGCGGTACTGCGAGGTCAGCGAGGACCTCGCAGGCCACAGAGAAGCCCTTTCCGACCCCGACCTCAGGGAGCTCGCGGCCGACGAGATTCCGACTCTCGAACAAGAGCGCGACAAGCTGGTCGCGGCGATCAACTTCTTGTTGTTGCCAAAGGACCCGAACGACGAGCGAAACACGATTCTCGAGATTCGAAGTGGCACCGGCGGCGAGGAAGCAGCGCTGTTCGCTGCAGACCTGTTTCGCATGTACTCGCGATACGCGGAAGGGCAGGGCTGGAAGGTCGAGGTGATGTCGCTCAGCGAGGCTTCGGCCGGCGGCATCAAGGAAGTCATCGCGTCGGTCTCCGGGGACAACGTATACTCGCGCCTTCGGTTCGAGGGCGGAGTGCATCGCGTGCAGCGCGTTCCGACCACCGAATCACAGGGCCGTATTCACACCTCGACAGCGACGGTCGCGGTTCTTCCGGAGGTCGACGACGTCGATGAGGTTCACATCGACCCGAGCGACCTCGAGATCATGACGACTGCGGCAGGTGGTCCAGGCGGCCAGCACGTCAACCGCACGATGTCGGCAGTGCAGATCAAGCACATCCCGAGCGGCATCATGGTTAGGTCCGAGCAGCAGCGCTCGCAGCACCAGAACAAGGCCAAGGCGCTTCAAATTCTCTCGGCCAAGCTCCTCGACATCGAGCGTGAGGCGCAGGCGAGCGCGATCAGCTCCGAGCGCCGCAGCATGGTCGGGAGCGGAGAGCGCTCCGAGAAGATCCGCACCTACAACTTCCCGCAAAACCGAATCACGGATCATCGCATTCAGTTGACGCTACACAGCTTGGACCGTGTCATGGAAGGCGAGCTCGTCGACCTCTTCACGGCACTGCGAAGCCATCATCAGGCGGAGCTGATGCAGCAGCAGTCGGAATATAGCTGAGCCACCCGGGAATCGGTCGCCACGCACCTGCTCGCAAGCGGACCCCGCCGGCTCGGTGGAAATAGTGCCGGTTACTTGCGGCGTACGCTGTAGTCGAACCCCCAAACCTCTAGGAACCTAGGGCTCCGCCCTCGGAGTCCTGCCGAGCTTCCCCTAGCGTCCGCGAATCGGTACGAAGATCGTGTCGGCGGGATCGCTTTCGGTCGTAACCGAGGGCAGAGCAAAGAAGTCGCTGCCTGCCGCGGCTAGGCCGACGTAGTCGCCGAGGAAGTAACCGCGGTTGCTGTCCGGCGCGGCTTGGTAGTCGAACGATACGGCCGTGACCCGTTTGGATTCGCTCCACTCCGCCGGGTCATCGCACTCGGCGAAGTCCGGATGGCAGTGGATGAACCAGACATCGGCATCCGAGCGCGTGTCTCCCGGAGTGTCGTTCTCGAAATTGTAGTAGGTGACTCCGACGGTACCGTCGTCCGAGACCTCGACCGACGGTAGAAACGCCTGCTCGCGCTCGACCGACTCAGCCTGCGGAGTTCGGTCGATTCGAATGGGCGAGGACCAGGTTGAACCACCGTCCGCCGATGAAGCGTAGGCAATACCCACCGGTGGCGCTCCATCGATGTAGTGCTGCCAGACAAGGTGGAGCTCTCCGGTCACGCGGTCCACAGCGATGTCGAACTTGCCCGAGCGGACGGTGTCATCTGTGTCTGGCGCGGTCGGGAAAGCAAAGCTCTGAATTCCGGCGACCACGGGCTCTCCAGGCCAAGTCGCTCCACCGTCGTTCGAACGCATCACCAAGATCCGGTTCTCGGAGAGGGTGAGGCCGTTCTCCACAAAGGCGGCGATGAGCGTCCCGTCCGGGAGGACCACGATCTGCGCGGAGGATGCAACCAGGTTGGCCGTGTAGAGGGCGCTGGGCTCGCTCCACGTCGCCCCGCAATCGCGTGTCCGGCTGAACATCGTGTCTCCGGGGCCCGAATCGAACCGGGACCACACGAGGTAGACGGAACACTCATCGAACGGATCGGCCGTGATCGCCTCTTTGTCATCCGAGAACTCTCCGACTGTTTCTGAGACCGTCGTGGGATCGCCCCATGTGAGCCCTCCATCGATCGACTTGTGCACGACTATCGCCACCCGCAAGGGGTCATCCCCGCTCGCAGGGGTAAACGTGAGCGAGGCGCTGTAGAGGTCGCCATTGGCCGCGAACGTGAGCCAAGGGTCGCTTGCTCTCTCCCACGCACCGTCGGTGCACGGTGTCAGCTTCGGCAAAGACGACTGTTGCCAGGTCGCGCCGCCGTCAAAGCTCGCGCTGACCACGTTTCCGCGGCATCCGCCATCCAGATACCGATCCTGCTGCCAGCCCGCCGCCATGTGATCGCGATTCGTCGGATTGACGGCGAGCCAGGGCTCGACCTCGGAATCGGAGAAGAAGCTCGCTTCCGGGTTCGCGTCCGCGCTGCACTCCGCATAAAGACCGCTCTGGGACACCGTCACGGCATCCCCCGGCGTGAACTCCGTTGCTGGGCCCGAAGAACCGTCGCCCCCGCACCCGACGACCATCACAACAAGGAGCACCCTACAAACAGGCACCGACGGATTCGCATAGCGCATAGCAACCTCCCCGACCCGCAATGGTCTTGGGTGGCGTGGGGTCACAGGGCTGCGCCGGGCCATACGTAATTGTTTCCTACTGACTCGATTCTGGGCGCAGGTATTGCGTTTGGGGCCTGGGGGCGCGAGCCGGAACGGTGAAGCCCGGCACCAAGGGCGCCGCCAAGGCAGAGCGAAGCGACTGCCGCGGTAGCGAGGACTACGGGTGGGGGTGGGTGGGTCGGATGTAACGAAGCCGAACCAGATAGGCGGTGCCTCTCCTCCGTTCAGCTACCGGCAACTAAGGAATCAGCAGCTCCGCCTTCAGCTTCTTTGCCACCGCCTGAGTGATCGAGGCCCGAGCGTCATCGATGGACGTCGGATCAATGGTTTCCGATTGGCCCGTCCAGACGAGCTCGTTGGTGGCGACCGAGTACAAGTTGGTTTCGAGTTTCAGCGTCGTGCTCGTCTCGAAGTAGCCAGGCTCGTGCACTTCGGCGAACGTCGTACCGTAGAAGCCATAGTAGCCGCCGTACCCGTATCCCCACGCCGGCGCTGCCGGGTAGTAGCGCGTTTGTGCGTTGTAGTACTTCTTGGGCGGGACGTACTCCTTGGACTTGTCGACGCTCAAGAGGCGCGTGATGAGAACCGCGTCGTAACCGTCCGCTTCGACAGCCGCGTGCAGCTGATCTTCGGTCAGCTTCTCCTCGTTGGGCAGGACGCCGATACTCGCTTTCGCTGTGCCGCCTTCCTTCACGATCGCCGAAACGAGCGCATCTTCGAAGGCCTGCCGCCCCTCTTGGTTTTGGGCGACGCCGATCACCAACATGTTCGTGAAGGCGGTCTTGCTGTAACCCGGGTTGCGGTAGCTCTGCGAGAAGGTCGTGGCCGTCGTCTTACACGCCGTCAACGCGACCATCGCCAACAAGAGCGATAGGAGTTGGATCTTCTTCATTTATGGAATCAATTTCTCGGCCTTGAGTTTCTTGGCGACCGCGGTCGTCATCGAGTCGATGACGTCATTGAGGGATTCTGGGTTGAGTGTCTCCGATTGGCCCGACCACACCAAGTCGCCGGTCGCGACCGAATATAGATTGGTTTCGACTCGGAACGTCGTGTTGGTCTTGTAGTAGCCCGGGTCGTGGACGACCGCATAGCTCGTGCCGTAGTAGCCGTAGTACCCACGTCCGTAGTACGAAGTCGGCACGGTGTGTGTCGAAGGTGGCACGTACTCTTTGTTCTGGTTCACGCCCAGCAAGCGCGTGATTAGCACACCGTCGAAGTTGCCCCCTTCAACCGCGCCACGGATTTCCGCCTCGGTAAGTTGCTCACTCTTCGGAAGCTGACCCCAGCTCGCCTGGGCCGCCGCACCCTCGAGGGCAATCGCCTTGGCGAACGTGTCTTCGAAGCGTCGGCGCGCCGACTCGTCCTTGCCGACCCCGATGACGAAAAGCTTCTGGAAGCCGCCGTCGCCGTAAGTCGGATTCCGCCAGCTCAAGGGAATCGTGGTCACGGTCTTCTGGCACGCGCCGAGGGTCGAGAGAGTGAGGAAGGCGATGAAGAGCTTGGTGAAGCGAAGCACCCCGGGAGCCTAGAGCAGTGCCGGTACCAGCGCCAGCTAGTCCCCGTTCGTCCCCAAGTGTCCCAAGCGGTCCTGCTTGGTCTTGAGGTAATCCCGGTTGTGCTCGTGCGCCTCGACTTCGTGGGGCTCGCGGCGGGTCACTTTGATCCCGTCGTGCTCGAGGCCCTCCACTTTTCTCGGGTTGTTCGTCATCAAGGCCACCGAGCGAACGCCGAGGTCGCGCAGCATGTCGGCTGCCATTTGGTAGCCGCGCTGATCGTCTTCGAAGCCCAGGGCGAGGTTCGCGTCGACGGTGTCGAGGCCTTCTTCCTGCTTGGCGTACGCGCGGATCTTGTTGCCCAGACCGATACCGCGGCCTTCCTGTCGGAGGTAGAGCACAGCCCCTTTGCCCGCAGCCTGAATACGCTCGAGCGCCAAGTTGAGTTGGTCGCGGCAGTCGCACTTGAGTGAATGAAACGCCTCTCCGGTCAGACACTCGCTGTGCACTCGTACGAGCAAGTCTCCTGCTCCTCTGACATCCCCCGCAAGAACCGCGAGATGCTCTTTGTCGCCGCCGCGCTCGCGATACACGACGACCTGGAACGGCCCGAAGCGCGTTGGCAGTTGTGCCTCCGCGTACCGCTCGATGGTTGGCTCGTGTTCGTCCGTTCCGCTCATGAGAACACCCTCGCTACCACACGCCGGGGCACCGTTCCATGCGAGCCAGCATCGATACACGGTCCTGCTGCACAGCTGCGCGTTGGGGCTAGTTTCATGGCTATGATGGCGCGTGGGCGTCCGAGAGCTGTGCGAGAAGGGACGCGATCGCCTCGGTGACGAGGCCCACGCGCTTACCGATGTCGATCGTCTCGAGGATGCGCTGCCGTTCGTCCGGGCTGACCACCAGTTGGTCGGCGATGACATCCGCGGCCCGGGCCGGGGCCAGATCGGTCGATACTTGTAGCGCGAAGTCGGATTGGCGTTCGCGGACCTTTGCCGCGACGCGGGTCGCGCAAGCCATCATCGCCATCATGTCTGTCGAGCTTGCGCTGCCAAAGTCACGAATCAGCTCCGCGCGCGCAGAGCGATAGGGCCGCCCCTCGCTAGGAAGCTCGTGCAGTTGGACCAGATTGAGACCGTGAAGGATGAGGTAGTGTGTGCCGTCCGCGCGCTCCTGGTGCGCGACGATGCGACCGGCGCCTGCGACCTCGTAAATATCTGGGTTGCCTTCGTAGTTGTCTTCCCAACCCGGCGCGAGCAATGCGACCGCCATCGCTGTGCAGCCCCGATCGAGGCACTCCTCCATCATGCGCGTGTAGCGAGGCTCGAACAAATGCAGAGGGAGCGCCGTTCCAGGGAAGAACACGACGCGCGGCAGCGGGAATATGGGAAGCATTGCCAGCTCGTCAGCCGACAATGGCGTGCTTGGTTGCCACTCCACGGGCGCCTCTACTCACACTCGTGCCAGAGCACTTGAAGCGCTCGCGGTAGCCGGGGGCTGCCGAGCACGTCGCAATTGTCGCATGCGAGCGGGAAGTTGCCCTCGTCGCACGACTGGCATTCTGTCAGGACGGACACCATCGCGGTCAGCTCCTCTCGCAGCTTGCGGAGCTTTGCAATCTTCTGTTGCATGGTGTCGATCTGCTCGTTCAACACGTTGGACATCCGCTCGCTGGCTTCTTCTGGACAAGCACAGTCGGACTTCAGGCAAAACAGATCCTTGATGTTTTGCAGCGACAGCCCGGCCTCGCGGAGGTCTAGGGCCAGTTGTAGTTTCATCAACTCACGGCCGGTGAACAATCGGTGCCCGCACGAGCTCCGCCGCGCGGGCTCGATCAGCCCCTCTTGTTCGTAGAACCGGACAGTGCGAAGCGTGCTCTCGCTGAGCCGCGCCATGTCGCCGGTGGTGAGAAGGTCGCCGTAACCCGGCTGGTCGACCGCTGGTATCTGTGAAGCTGTCACATCCAGAAACTGAAAACGCTAGTGTTTCCAGGAGCTTGGCGAAATATGGAGGCCGGGTGACGCATGTCAACCCTTTGGGTGCATGCCTGCGGGATTATTCAGCAAACCTAGATAGGCTTGCTCGATCGCCTCGAAGCGAACGCTGAACGTGTAGTAGTCGCGATCTCCTACGTCACCGTAGACCTCGAGCGCCTTCTTGACGCGGAGCTGGTCCTCGACTGCCATCTGGAGATGCGCGCCCCAGTCGGGGACTTCTTGCCCGAGGAGCACCTCGAGCGCGACGCCGATCGGGTTGAAACGCAGTGAGCAACTCTCGAAGGCAAGCCGCCATTCAGAGTGCTGCTCTGGGTCGAGGTGCCAAGTGCCGTCACCGAGCTGGCGGCGGATCAGCTCGCCCAAATAGGCTCCGCACATCGGGGCGATGAGCGACACCACCTCGTCCCGGGACGAATCCGCCAGCTCGCCGTAGTGGTCGAGGATTGGCAGCGTGTCCTGGGTCAAGTCGAGCTCGAGCCCCGTCGCGTTCCTCACGGATGTCACGCAAGCCACCGTGAGGTCCATCACTACATCGTCGGTTTCCATCTCCGAAAGACGATAGCGTGCTTCGCCGAACTGGCCATCCCTCTGGCGATCGGCTAGTCCCTGAGGCGGACGCTGCGTTGACTCACCAGCAGGATACAGGGCCCGACGGGCCGTACTCGGGGCCTGCCGGTCGGACCCGGACCGAGTTGGTGCGTGTCTTTCGGCCGGACCGAGATCCAATGGAGGTCGAGGTTTTTCGCGCGGTGAACGTCTTTGAGCACCCCGATCTTCGGGAGCCGGCCCTCAGTGGCCAGCTCCACCGCCTCGATGACGGGGATGCCGTCGAGGTCCCGTATGTCTTCCACGACCCCGTGGCTCGTCACTTCGTCCTCGTCATTCCAGAACGCGCGCGCAGTCGCGAGCTCTCCGAGCGGGCGAAGCTGCTCGATCGACTGATGAACGAGCACGAGACCGAAGTGCCCGACTACGTGCGCCACTTCGCAATCGTGTACGGACACCGAGGGCTCGCTCGCTACGTCGACGACGCGGACGCCATGGAGGTCGACGTGAGCGAGCTCGAGCCCGTCGACGGGCCGGCCGCCTTTGCGGGCTTCTACCCGCGGCTCGCGGGGTTGCTGCCTCCGGCGGGCTTCGCGGAACGCGCCCTGAGCGAGCTTGCGCCGCTGATCGATGATGACGCGCTGTGGTTGTTCGTCTCGATCGGCAACGACCAAGCCGACGCTTTCGCAGAGTCGAGCACGGACTTGCTCGTCCAGCTCAAGACGGTGGAGCAGCAGCCCGTGTGCATCGTGGCCCTGGTCGACTCCCGGCACGGTGCCGTCCGCAGGGCGTATTTGAATCCGGCGCGGTCCGCCGACGGTCCAATCCTCGATCTCCTGCGCCGGGACTTTCGAGCGACCGTTGTCGTCTTG
>JBATLA010000861.1:0-1995 GCA_049669945.1 Polyangiales bacterium
TCCCATAACGATCTGCTGAAACTTGCGCTCACGTCGCAGGGGGTGGTGTTCCACATGAAGCGCTCAACAGGGGGTAATACGTGATGAGCCGCGGAGCGGCGAAAGATGATTAGCCTGGGGCGTGAGCCCCAGGGGCACCATCGAAAAATCTTTCTAAGCCGCGGAGCGGCGACAGATTTCGGGGGCGGGATATACAGGCCGTCTCAAAAGGTTTCGGGGCATTGGTTAGGCCGGGAACGAGTCGGCTGTGAAGGTGCTCACGCCGAGATTTCCAATGCGGGGGCGGCAAAGAGGTTGTGTGCCGAGTTGTCTGACGAATGCCCTGGCAACGACGACTGATAGGAATAGGCGGCGAAAAAGGCGCGAAAAAGCCATTGCAGGAGCGGTCTTTGCGGGCCCGCCGTTGCCCTTGAGCCACGCTGTGTAGAGCTTATGGATGTTGATGGTCGAGCAGATGAGTGACCACTGAGTCCGGTTGGACTCGAGGTCACGGTAGGACCAGCGACGGAATTCAAGGGCATGCTTTGCTAGGGCGAAGGTGGGTTCGACGATGACCCCTCTTCGGGCCAGCTTGGCCCTGGCGTTCTCGTCCTTCTGCTTGGCCCTTTGTCTCGCGACTGCTTCGTGGTGCTCACTCAGCTCAATGGTGCGTCCGCGCTTGTTTGAGCTGCACTGCCACCGCTTGGGGCAATCCTTGTACCCGGCGCAGTGGTAAACCCTGAGTCTGCCGTCGCCGCGGCGAGCCTTTTTGGTGCTTTGAAATTGGAGCTTATTACCCAAGGGGCAGATGCAGCAATCTTCTTCCGAATCGTAGACAAAACGAGATGTGTGAAATGGCTTGTCGCCCTCGGTAGGATCGACGTTCTTGCCGAGGTTGACGAGTACCTCGTAACCTTTTTCTTCGGCCTGTGCGAGATCCTTGTCCGCTGAGTAGCCCTTGTCGGCCAGGGTGGTCTCGGCGACATCGCCAGCTGTCTCCTTGACCGTGTCGATCATTGACGCTAACAATCCGTGGTCGGTCTCCTGGGTCACCACGTCTCCAGCGACAATGATCCCAGCCTTGTCGTCGGTGACCGCCTGCGCGTTGTAACTGAAAGCCTTCTTGCCGTCACACATCATCATCCGTGCGTCTGGCTCGCTTGGCTGGAGACTGTTGGCACCCGCCTCGTCGAGCTCAGCAAAACTCTTGCGGATCTTCTCCCTGCATTTCTTGGCATCGGCCAGTTCCTCGGGAAGCCGGTAGCCGTCGATTCCGGCGTCCTGTGACGCTTCGAGGAGTTCCTCCATCTCCGTGATGCTGGCATCCGCCCGATCGAGCGCCTTGTTCAGTTTCTCCCGGTAGTACGCGGTCTTGCTCGAAGCTTGCGCCTCGATCTTGGTGCCGTCGACAGCGTGCAGCACCATACCGATAAGGCTTGCATCGGCCGCCACCTTCACGCTCTGCTTGAGCACCTTGCGAATCGCCTCCTTGTTGTCACGAAAGAAGCGCCACAAGGTGTTGTGATCCGGGTGCTCATTACCTGTCAGCCACATCACCGCGACGTTTTCGATGCAGGCTCGCTCCATCCTCCGAAGGGAGCGAATGCGATCAAAGTAACAGTAGAGGTACACCGACAGCAAAAGCTGCGCCGAGTATCGTGGTCGTCCAGTCGGTGCGTGACCGACTTCGAATCCCAGGCTCGGGAGGTCCAAAGACTCGACGAACGCATCGATGAACCGCGCCGGGTGGTCCTCGGGTACCCAATCCTCAAGGGATGGAGGAAGCAGAAAAACCTGGCTCCTATCTGGCTTTTTCTCGTATGACATGACTAATTATAAGAGACTGTTTTCGGGTCCCGAGAAAGTTTTGAGACAACCTTTATATCCCCGCCCCTACCGGTGAGACGTCAGAACCTGAAGGACCGGTCTGGTGGTGTTCCCGCCGCCATTGTCCCAGCGGATGGGACCGCTGGCGCCCCAAAATCCCGAGAGCCCGGTCAGCTGACGCTGCAGGTC
>JBATLA010000862.1:0-1972 GCA_049669945.1 Polyangiales bacterium
CTTGCGGGTGCGGCGACCCTCCCCCGAGTCCTCATCGAGGTTGGCGAGGATCAGCTCGTCGTCGTCATCTTCCTCGGGGAAAACATCTGCGCCTGGTAGCCCTTGCGCGGCAAGGCTCGGCTCTTCCTCAGCTTCTTGGGCCTCGGCTTCGTCGGCGCCTTCAGGAGCTTCCTCGCTGGCCTGGGCCGCCTCGGGCGTGTCGCTCTGCGGCGGAGTGCTGTCTGCCGTCTCCTCCTCGACCTCTTCGGCCGAGTCGCGGAGGGCGAAGACGCCGGGCTTGACCTTGATGATCGGCGCATCCCCCCGGTCCTTCTTGACCATGGTCGCGAGCCTCGAGCTCATCGTGGTTTCGGGTGTTTTACCGACGTGCGATAGAAGGTTCTTCTCGATCGCGATTTCGGTGATTTTCTTGTAGTGGAGGGGCTTTCCGACGCTGCGGAGAACCTCCACGGCTGCTTCCGTGAATGTCATTGGTGTATTCGTTCCTGTCACTCCGGTGGGCGATGGTGAGCGGCGCAAGGGCCATGGCATTCGCGAAGCCCATGGCATCGGGGAGCGTTGAACCGCTCCACCCGCGCATCGACCCGCTGCCCTGAGGGCTAAGCGCCATGCTCGTTCGCACTCCGACCGGACAAAATCGTGGTTGAAAGGTTTGCGGGCCTCATGACCCGCATTTGTCACTCCCCTCGGTACCACTGCGACACCGGCGAAGCAACGAAACGGTCGCTGAAAGTCTCGGGACATGTGTTAACCCCTGTGGATTTGACTTCAAAAGGCCCGAAGGCCATACGAGCGGCCTTGCCGGTAATTGGCTCTGGCCGATCGCCGCTGTTACAGCCGGAGCGGTATGGGCAGCGTTCTTTCGTGTCAGACGGGCATCGCCTTCGTGGCACCGCAGACACGGGCTCCGAGCCATCATGCACGGTTTTCGGGGACAGGTGGGGTTGGCCCGCTCTTCGCATAGAGAGTCGGCCAAGGAGAATGGAATGAAGAACAAAGAGATCGGCATCCTGCTTGGGGGCGTGAGCGCGGAGCGCGACATCTCCATCAAGACCGGCGAGGCGATGTACGAGGCCCTCAAAGCGCGCGGCTATCGCGTGCAAAAGGTGTTCGTCGACGGCGACATCGACCGGGTGCTCCGCCAGACCACCATCGACCTGGCCGTAATCGCGCTGCACGGGACCTACGGCGAAGACGGCTGCATCCAGGGGATGCTCGAAACGATGGGGATTCCCTACACCGGTTCCGGCGTTCTCGCGAGCGCGCTCGCGATGGACAAGCTCAAGAGCAAGGAGCTTTTCCGCCTCTACAATGTGCCGACGCCTCCGTACTACGTGGTGCGCCGAGACGACCTCGGCCGCCTCGAACAGATTCACAGCTCGTTCGGCTTCCCGAGCTTCGTCAAGCCGCGAAGCGGGGGATCGAGTGTTGGCGCGGGCGCCGCGAATGGACTGAGCGAGCTGAAACAGCGCTGTGAAGACGCGGCTCGGTTCGATGATTGGATTCTCGTCGAGCGCTTGATCCGCGGCCGGGAGGTGGCGGTCGGCCTGCTCGACGGCAACGCGCTTGGCGCCATCGAGATTGAGCCCAAGGGCGGTTTCTACGACTACAAGTCGAAGTACCAAAAGGGCCAGAGCGAGTATCACTTTCCAGCCCGGCTTTCGCCTACCCGCTACCAGGGCGTCCTAAACCTGGCCGAGCGCGCGGTACATGCCGTCGGCGCGACCGGAGCAACCCGGGTGGACCTGCTCGTCACCGCGGATGAAAACGAATACGTGCTCGAGGTCAACACCCTTCCCGGCATGACCCCGACCTCGCTCCTTCCGAAAATCGCGGCGGGCGCAGGCTACGACTTCGGTGGCCTTTGCGAGGCCATCCTCGAAAGGGCGTCGCTGCATCGGGGCGAGGGGCTTTCGACGGTTCCGGAGGATGAGAGGCCTTCGCGGGTTCACGGACGGGTTCCGGCGGAGCC
>JBATLA010000863.1:0-5124 GCA_049669945.1 Polyangiales bacterium
CCGCTGTACGCGCGCCCTAGTGCGGGACCGCAAGGTTGCCGAGGTGTTCCTGTCCAATCGTCGCGACCAGACCTCGGCGCTGGGCCTCCGGTGGACCGCGCTCACCGACGGTCTTCGCGGTCACATGAGGGAGATCGTGACTCAGGTGCGGCCTGCCATCGCACCCGAAGAAGCGGCGCTCCATGCAGAGCTGCTCGTCGGTGCGGTGTTCAGCTTGGCCGAGGCGCACCTCGACGGGCGTGTCCGGGACATCGATCGCGCAACTTCGTTGGCGTGCCGGGCCATGGCCTCCAGCATCGTAGCGACTTCCTCTGTCGCGGACGCAGCGTAGCTGGGGTCGGCTTCCGATCGGCGGGCTTGCGTGTTAGTCCCGCCCTGTGACTGACCTCTTCAATCCCACATCCGAGCATCGGGCACTGCGCGAGCTCGTACGCTCGTTCACCGAGCGTGAAGTCGACCCGCAGGCGGAGTCATTCGACCACGCGGAGCGATTCAACATCGAACTGTTCCGACAGCTCGGTGAGCTCGGCCTTCTCGGCATCACGGTCGAGGAGCGCTTCGGCGGGTCGGGTCTCGATCCGGTCGCCGCGGTGATTGCCCACGAGGAGCTTTCCGCAGCAGACCCCGGGTTCGCGCTCGCGTACCTCGCCCATTCGATGCTGTTCGCCAACAACTTGCAGGTCAACGGCAACGACGAGCAGCGGAGTAAGTATCTGCCCGACGCGTGCACTGGGAAGAAGGTGTGCGGCATGTGTATGACGGAGCCCGGCGCGGGGACCGACGTGCTCGGCATGCAGACGACCGCAAGCAAGAAGGGCGATCGCTATGTGCTCAACGGCGCGAAGATGTGGATCACCAACGGCGCGGTCAACGACACCGAGCTCGGCGATACGTTTCTCGTGTACGCGCGTATCGTCGGGCAGCCGCGCAATCAACTCTCGATGTTCATCGTCGAGAAAGGTTTTCCTGGGTTCAGCCTCGGCCAGAAGATCAAAGGCAAGCTCGGAATGCGTGCATCCACGACGGCCGAGCTCGTCTTCGAGGACTGTGAGGTCCCGGCGGAGAATCTGGTCGGCTCTGAGGGTGCGGCCACGATGTGCATGATGCGCAATCTCGAGATCGAGCGCGTTACGCTGGCCGCAATGAGCCTCGGGATCGCACGAAGGTCCGTCGAGGTCATGAATCGCTACGCGAGCGAGCGCACGTCTTTTGGAAAGCCGCTGCGCGACTTCGGCCAGATTCAGCGCTACATCAGCCAGTCGTACGCGGAGTTCATGGCCGGTCGCGCATACACGTACTACACGGCGTCCGCCATGAAGCTCGACGAGCCTGGCCACCGCCTCGACTCTGACGGCGTGAAGCTGTTCACGTCCACCATGGCCAAGGACATCGCCGACCGCGCCATTCAGGTGCTCGGCGGCTACGGCTATGTAGCCGAGTACGCGGTCGAGCGACTTTGGCGTGACGCCAAGCTACTCGAGATCGGGGGAGGCACCCTCGAAGCCCACCAAAAGAACATGTGCCGCGAGCTCCAGCGGGTAGAACGCATTTTGTGAGAATCCGCACAACTCGGCGCGGTGACCCATGTTTTCGCGGCGCGAAGTAGGCGGTCGCTCGATCGAGCCGCTATGCTGTTCCCTGTGACACGTTCCATTGGGGGGGATTGTCAGCTAGGGCACGGCGTGCGCCAGGCTGTTGCTCGAGTTGGAGGGTGTCAGGGGGACGAGTGACAGAAGCCGCAGCCAGCCATATGCCAAGCCCACCGGTCGACCTTCCAGTACTCGGCAAGTTCGCCGGCTACGACGTGCTCGGTCGCTTGGCGCTCGGCGGCATGGCCGAAATCCTTCTTGCCCGACACTCCAACACCGACGGAGATCATCGCTTTTTAGTGCTCAAGCGCATTCTTCCGCACTTCGAGCAGGACTCGGACTTCGTACAGATGTTCTTGGACGAGGCGAAGATCGGAATGCAGCTGAAGCATCCGAACATTTGTCAGTTTCACCAGTTCGGTGCCGACGAGGGGTCCCACTTCATCGTCATGGAGTGGATCAACGGAATGCCGCTGGGGCGCCTCATCCGCAAAGCACGCAAGTCCGGTGGGGTGGGGCTGCCCATCGCGCTTCGTATCGGCATCGACGTCGCGAAAGCGCTTCACTATGCGCACATCGCGAACGACGAGCACGGTGAGGCGTTCAACATCATCCACCGCGACGTGTCGCCTCACAACATCATGATCGCGTACGACGGGTCGGTTAAGCTGCTCGACTTCGGGATCGCCAAGGCCGACCATCGGGCGCACAAGACGCAGGCAGGTGTCGTGAAGGGCAAGTTCGCCTACATGGCGCCGGAGCAGTGCACCGCTGGCCAGGCCGACCACCGGCTCGACATCTTCGCGCTAGGCGTTTGCATTTTCGAGACGATCACGGGCCGCTCGCTCTACCGTCGCAAGACGGAGGCTGCCACGATGCGCGCCGTGATCATGGACCCGGTGCCCTCGCTCAAGGAGCGGCTTCCGGATGTCTCCGACGATCTCGACAAGATTCTCCAGAAGGCGCTGGCCAAGGAAGCGAGTGATCGCTTCGAATCTGCCGAAGAGTTTGCGAACGAGCTCGAACGCTTCGCCAAAGACAACGACATGTTTGGGAAGCAGCGCGAAGTCGCGGACTTCGTGAAGAAGGTTTTCCCGGAGGAGTTCACGCGTGGTCCACGCGTCGACACCGTACCGTTCGGCGCGTCGATTACGCTCGACATGCACCATGCGAACGACTCGTCCACGTCGGCGTCTTCCTCGAAGTCGTACGTATCTCAGGTTCCGGGCGCGATCCGGGAGCTCGAGGTAGACGGTAGCGGTCTCGACATGGACCTCGGGCACCTCTTGGATGCGCCCGTGGTCGCGCCCCTACCTCCGCCGGCGAACAATACGGCGCCCGCACCGAGCCCAAGCCCAATCCAGGATCCCGCGCGGGACATTCCGAATCGCTCGGCCCCTCGGAAGTCGGTTGGGCCGAAGTCCCCGTCCCGCTTCGGATGGAAGCAGCTTGCGTTGATTCTCGTCGTGCTTCTCGGGGGGCTCGCGGTCGCGTACGAGAAGACCGACGTCGTGAAGGACGCGGTGAAGAACGTCGAGGGCATGTTCGAGGACAAGGGTCCGCCGGAGGTCGCGGTCGACGACAACCCGCTGCTTCGTGAGCACGGTGCGCGGATCCTGGTCGCTTCGTCGCCGCCGGGCGCCAAAGTCTACCTCGATGGCAAGGAGCAAGGTGTCTCACCAGTCGCGTTGACCGGTTTGATGCAAGGGCAGTATCGCGTTCGCGTCGAGGCTCCAGGCTTCGCTTCGTGGTCCAGCCAAGTCGAAGTTGGACACGGCGAGACCGCAGGCGTGACCGCTCGACTGCTTGGCAAACAGGGAGGGGCCAAGCCCGGTGCCTTTGGCCGTGTGAGAATCGAGACGACGCCACCCGCCGATGTGTACATGGCAGGCGACCTCCTCGGACGCACCCCAATTGAAACGGTGTACGCGCCTCTCGGACGCGTGACGCTCGACTTCGAGCTTTCCGACGGAAGCAAGGTCAGCCGCTCGGTCCAGGTTAAGAAGGACGGCGTGGCCCGCGCGCGGTTCGAGCTGCCCAGCGGACGCTAGGCGAGCCCTTCTTCCCGCAGGCGGACGTAGCTTTCGTAGCGATCCGGATCGACTTGTCCGGCGTTGACTGCATCGACCACGGCACATTGGGGCTCGTGGGTGTGGCTACAGCTCCGGAAGGCGCAGTCGTGGCGACGGTCGCTGAGCTCTGGAAAGCATTGATCGAGATGCTCGACCGGTAGCGCCCAGGTCCCGAGCTCGCGAATGCCGGGCGTGTCTGCGAGAAAACCCCCAGCCGGCAACGCGTGCAGCGACGCAACTCGCGTCGTGTGGCGCCCCTTGCCGTGATGATCGCTGACACTTGCAGTGTGGAGGTCGAGGCTCGGCAAAATGCAATTGATGAGGCTGCTCTTGCCGACGCCCGAGGGGCCGACGAACGCCGATATCTTGTCCTTCAGTGCGTCCGTTAGAAGCGCGAGGCCTTGGCCCGTCGTCGCACTCACTGCGAGGATGGGATAGCCGAGCGTCTCGTATGTCTTCTGCCAATCGGAGGCTTCGGGAACCTCCAGGTCAGCCTTGTTCATGACGATGATTGGGTCCACGCCTTGATGCTCTGCGATCACGAGGAAGCGGTCGAGCAGGCGTGTCTTGAGCGGTGGCTGGCCGTAGCAGAACGTCACGAGCAGTTGGTCGAGGTTGGCTACGAGCACATCCTCGCGCTGAGGTCCGCGGCCCGGTTGTCGTCTCGAGAACCGAGTCCTGCGCGGTAGCACCTCGACGACGACGTGGGTTTGCGGGTCGGGTCTCTCGACCTTCACCTGGTCGCCGATGACGCAGATGTCGGTCGTTCGTGGGGTGTTCTTGAGGCGGCCGCGCATGCGGCACTGCACCACCCGGCCGTCGAGCAGGACGTCGACGAAGCCGGCGGTCGATCGGAGGACGAGACCTTGGACGGTTGCCGTCACTTCAACCCTGGCAGTTCGAAGCCTGATCTTTGGTGATCAGTGCACGAAGGGTGTCTTGATGCGCAATCCACGCGTCGATGATGTCGTCGGCGACATCGTGGTCGCGGAGCGTTTCGATGAGGATCTGCCGCCTGCGCGCGAACTGCCCGCCGAAGATGCGGTGGGGCCCATGGGCCTCGCCGAGCGGTCGTCCGCCGTAGCGGACCGGGCCGCCGAGGTGCTCGGCAGCGTGCTGGTATTCGAATCGCTTGATTCGATCACGGCTGGCGCGCTTGAACATGAAGCCGATCATCAAGTCGTCGAAGCAACGGTCGACGAAGTCGTCCACGATGGCGCTCAACTTTGGCTCTCCGCCTAGCTGTTCGAAGAGGCTCATTCGTGAGGACCCTGCGCCAATGTCGAGCCCTGATCAAGTTGCGCTGCCGGAGCGCCCGAAGAAGCTTGGCGCGAAGAAAACGCGCCAAAAGAATGCCGCTTCTAGTAAAGAGAACTAGCCAACCATGCCCACACACGACATCGAGCTGACCGAGCACGCGTTCCGGTTATGCCAAGAGCTGCTGCGCATCGACACGACGAATC
>JBATLA010000864.1:0-2991 GCA_049669945.1 Polyangiales bacterium
GGTCTGCGGCCCCGCGCGCGAATCGTCCGGTCCGCAACTGTTGGAAGCGAGCCGTGCATCATGCTCACCGGCCCAGCGCCTGCGTCGCGCAAGGCGCTCGCAAAGGCGGGCATGCAGACCTCCGATATCGATCTCTGGGAGATCAATGAAGCGTTTTCCTCGGTCTGCCTGCTCTTCATGGAGGAGATGGGCATCGACCGCGCGGTGACCAACGTCAACGGCGGCGCCATCGCCTTCGGTCACCCGTTGGGCGCCACGGGAGCGATGCTTCTCGGGACCATGCTCGACGAGCTCGAGCGACGGGACCTCAACACTGCGCTGATCACCCTGTGCGTCGGCGCCGGCATGGGCACTTCAACCATCATCGAGCGGGTGTAGAGACATGGCGATTATCGAGTATCGAGTGGAAGACGGCGTCGCGATCCTGACCTGGGACGACAAGGACCGCCCGATGAACGTGCTCAGTGGTGACGCCCTCGCAGAGCTCAGCGCAGGCGTCGACAAAGCCGTGGCCGATGACGGTGTGAAGGGCATCATCTTGACGTCGGGAAAGCAGGGCGTGTTCGTCGCGGGCGGCGACCTACAGCAGATCGAGTCACTTGGCTCGGGCCCCATTGATGCCGGAGATCTCTTGAAGCGCACCGGAGCAGTGCTGGAGCAGCTCAGGCGGATGGAGACGTGCGGCAAGCCGGTTGTCGCGGCGCTCAACGGTGTGACGCTCGGGGGCGGATACGAGATCGCGCTTGCGTGTCACCGGCGAGTTCTCGTCAACCAACGTCATGCCCAAGTGGGTCTGCCGGAGGCGGGACTCGGCTTGATGCCGGGCGCGGGCGGTACTCAGCGCTTGCCGCGGTTGATCGGTGTGCAGGGGGCGCTCGGGCTCATCATGCAGGGCAAACAACTCGGTCCGGACGAGGCGCTCGACAAGGGCCTGGTGGACGAGTTGGTCGAGCCCGCCGATCTCATCGGGGCCGCGAAGAAGTGGATCGCCGAGTCGGGCGACGCGACGCAGCCATGGGATAGGAAGCGCTACAAGGTTCCGGGAGGCGGCGCCGACTCGGTGACGTTCGCGCAGACGATGATGGGCTCGAACGCGATGACCCACGCCATGACGTTCGGGAACATGCCCTCCCAGGAAGCGATTCTTCAGGCGGTCTACGAGGGCCTGCCCCTCCCGATGGATCGGGCGGGCAAGGTGGAGACCCGCCAGTTCATTCGCGTTCTGCAGGATCCGACTGCACGCAGCATGTTGAGGACGCTGTTCTTCAGCTTGCAGGAGTGCCAGAAGGGGGCCCGCCGGCCGAAGGACGTCCCCCGCTTGGAGATCAAGAAGGTTGGCGTCCTCGGCGCGGGTCTGATGGGGCAGGGCATCGCCCACGTCAGCGCGAAGGCCAAGATCGACGTCGTGCTGATCGATCGCGATTTGTCGGGCGCCCAGCGTGGCAAGGACAAGGTCAAGAAGACGCTCGACCGTCGCCTCGAGAAAGGTCGCACTACGCCTGATCGAATCGAATCGATTCTGAGCCGCATTCATCCGAGTGAGAACTATGATGACCTTCGAGGCTGTGACGTCGTCGTCGAAGCGGTCTTCGAAGACCGAGACCTCAAGGCGAAGGTCACCAAGGCAGCGGACGCCCAGCTCGGCGATGATGCGATCCTCGCGTCCAATACGTCAGGTTTGCCGATCACCGATCTTGCCAAGGCCTCCGATCGACCAGAGAGCTTCATCGGCCTTCACTTCTTTTCTCCCGTCGAGCGTATGCAGATGGTCGAAATCGTCGTCGGCAAGGAGACGTCAGAGGAGACGCTCGCCAAGGCCTGGGACTACATCCTGAAGATCAAGAAGGCTGGCATCGTGGTGAATGACAGCCCCGGATTCTACACCAGCCGCGTCTTCGGCACGTTCATCTCCGAGGGCAATCACTTGCTCGTCGAGGGTGTCACACCGGCGCTCATCGAGAACGCGGCCAGGGCTGCGGGCATGCCGATGCCGCCGCTCGGTATCTCCGACCAAGTTGGCCTTGGTACGATGTACAAAGTTGCCAAGCAGGCGGAGAAAGACGCAGCAGCCGCCGGCGACAAATGGGAGCCGTCCCCCGCGCAGGCGATCATCGCTTCGCTCATCGAAGACCACGACCGCTGGGGCGCCTACCCACCGCCCATGGAGGATGGCTCGCAGCGCAAGCCGGGTGGGTTCTACGACTACCACGAAGGCGGGAAGCGCCTCTGGCCCGGTCTCGGCGAGGCGATGAGCCAGTGGATCGAATCGAGTGCGGAGCAGCCGAGCGCCGAAGTAGTTCGGCGTCGTTACGTCTTCGTGCAATGCCTGGAGGCGGCGCGCTGCCTCGAGCAAGGCGTCATCACCGACGTTCGCGACGGCGATGTGGGCGTCATCATGGCGGTCGGGTTTCCCGCGTTCACGGGCGGCCCGTTCACCTACATCGATAACTACGGGGTCGGGGCCTTCGTCCGCGACGCGGATGAGCTCGCGAGCCGCTACGGCGATCGATTCGAGCCTCCCAAGTTGCTCCGTGACATGGCTGCCGAAGGCAAGGGCTTCTACTGATAGCCGGCTGCTTGCAGTGTGAACAGGCGGGCATATTGCCCATTCTCCTGCATGAGCGTCTCGTGTGTGCCGCGTTCGGTGATTCTTCCGCGCTCGATCACGACGATTTCGTCCGCCATGCGCACGGTCGAGAATCGGTGCGAGATCAGGATGACCATCTTGTCTTTGGCGAGCCGGCCGAAGCGCTCGAACACTGTGGCTTCCGCCTCGGCGTCCATCGACGCGGTTGGCTCGTCGAGGACCAGGATGTCGGCTGCGTCCCGCATGAATGCGCGAGACAGGGCGATCTTTTGCCACTGCCCGAGCGACAGCTCCTGCCCATCGTCGAACCAACGACCGAGTTGCGTTTGGTAGCCCTGAGGTAGACGGTCGATGAAATCGTGGGCCATCCCCTTGTCTGCGGCGACACGCCAGCGCTCAGGGTC
>JBATLA010000865.1:0-2438 GCA_049669945.1 Polyangiales bacterium
GGCACCCAGGTTTCCACATCGCGGATAGGCATGCTGTTGCCGAGCACGAGGGCGCTTGGGTCTGGCAACGCCTCGAAGAGCTCGCGCACAGCCCGACCCTCCGTCAACGCATCACTCGACTCGCCGATCACCTGTGCAGCGAGCTCCCAAACGATGGATTCGGCTCGCTCGAATCGCGTCACGAAACCCGCATCCCGGCGTTCGAGGTCGAGCTCCGCGCGGCTGAGCGCGGAGAGGAACGAGCCGATGTCTGCGTGGACGATCGCCTCGGCATCGGAAGTCGGGTCTGCCCACTCCCAAGGATGTACGACGATGCGGGGAATCGGAGTCCCAGCGGAGAGCTCTTCCCAACCCTTGGAGACCGGTGCCGCACCAAGCTGCAAAACGAAGTCAGGCGCGAGCGAAGCGCGGCCCGCGTCAGTCCGCCAAATCGTACCGAACGCGCCAAGCGCTCGGGTTTGAGACCAGCAACGGAACTGGCTCGTCGTTTCGGCCAGAATAGGTGCTGCCGCGCGTTCCGATACCTCCGCCAACGCGTCGACGAAGAGCGCGTTCCGCGAGTCGGCAGGGCCACACAAGATGACCGGCCGAGATGCCGCGTCGAGCGCTTGGGTAACCGCATCGATTACCAACGACGACACTGGCTCGACGAGAGTCGGTGCCAGCGGGCGCGCGCGGTACACACGCGTCAACGGCTCGGCAAGCACCGCGTCGACACGGTCTCTGAGCTCGCTACCGACCGCGGCCGGCTCCAAGGGCTTTCGAGCTTGCGCGTTGATGTGCACTGGACCCGGCTTGACGCCGGTTGCTTCATTGACCGCCTGCGCCACGAGTCGACGGGCGGCGCGAAGGCTTCGGACGTCGTCGCGGGGCTCGCCGAGGTTCCCGAAGAATCGAACGTGCTTTCCATAGAGCCCCACTTGGTCCGTCGTTTGGTTGGCGCCGCATTGGTGAAGCTCGGGCGGCCGATCGGCAGAAAGAATGATGAGCGGCACGCCGGCCTCGCTCGCCTCGAGCACAGCCGGGAAGTAGTTGGCAGCGGCGCTGCCAGACGTGCACAGAAGCAGCGAAGGACGCAAAGTGCTGCGCGCCTGGCCTAGCCCGTAGTGAGCGCCGGACCGTTCATCGATTGCGCTGGTACAGCGAAGCTCGCCGTGCTGCAGGGCCGCGACTACGAACGGAGTGGAGCGCGAACCGGGGCTGATGACGACGTCACCGACTCCGGCACGGACGAAGCTGTCAATGACCAGCCGCGCCCATTCAGTCTGTCGCTCAGCGGCTGTCCCCATCGAGCGCTCCTAGAAGCGCCTGCATCTTGAGCTCGGTTTCGGCGTACTCCGCGTCGGGGTCGGAGTCCGCCATGATGCCGGCGCCAGCGTAGACCCAAGCCTTTCCGTCCCGCAAGAGACCCGAGCGCAATGCGACGACGAATTCACCGTCGCCCACGGCGTCGGCCCAGCCTATCGGAGCGCTGTACCAGCCTCGCGGCAGTGCCTCATGCTCGAGGATCCAGCGAATGGCCTCTTGTGTCGGCACTCCGCCGACTGCCGGCGTCGGATGAAGGGCTCGCACCAGCGACAGGATGTGCGTCGGCTCGCGTAGTCGCCCCTCGATGGCGGTCTGCATGTGCAGCAGGTTCGGGAGCTCGCGGACGCTCGGCTCCTGGTCGGATCGAAGCGATTCACAGAAAGGCTCGAGGCCGGCCAGAATGGCCTTCACGACGAGCTGGTGCTCTTCACGCTCCTTGCTGCTTTCCATCATCCGCGCGGCGTCGCCGTGCGGGGTGGAGCCGGCGAGCGCTTCGCTCAGGACCCGAGCGCCGCGACGAGAGATCAAGAGCTCGGGTGTCGCCCCGAGGAACGCGGCATCGCCGCGCCACAACGCAAAGCGGGTGCACCCTGGGAAGCGCTCCTCGAGTCGTTTGAGGACGTCGAGCGAACCCGCGCCCGTCTCGAGCTCGACGACGCAATGTCGCGCAGCCACGACCTTGTCGAAGTCGCCCTCGACGATCCGTTGGCGGATGTCTCCAACCTGGCGAGACCAGGTGTCGGGGTCCGCTTCCTCGATCCGCCGCACCGACACCGGAGACGGGATCACGCCGATCGGCCGATCGAGGCTGCCCCAGAGCGTGTCGAAGGCGTCGAGCAGTGAATCGATTTCCGGGCCTTCGGCTCCGCAGACGGCGAGCGACAACCACGCGCGTTCGTCGACGTGGTACGTCCAGGTGGGCAAGAGCAGGAAGCCGTCTCCGAAGCTCTCCCACGGCGCGGTCCGGGCAGCGCCGGGCGCGAACGACGCGCCACCGAACACGCGAGGCGTAGGGCTCGCGGCATCGGCGACCAAGTCCGTGTGGTCGAAGAAATCGCGAAGCGAGCGCGCGTTGGGGGGCAACGTGGTGGCGCTACCCAACCCAGAGCATGCGGCGCTGTGAGGTGGAT
>JBATLA010000866.1:0-3265 GCA_049669945.1 Polyangiales bacterium
CGCTCGAGAACTGCATCGACGTCAACGCCTGTACGGGGTTCTACTGAGCCTTACGGATCGGGGAGAGGCGAGCCCCAGGTTTCACGGAGGAGTGACGCATGTCTTTGGTGTCGATGTTCAAAGGAAAGGGGCCGAGCGGCTTCGGCTACGGCAGCACCGCGGAGGAAGTGACCGAGGGGCTCAACCTGAGCGGGCAGACGATCCTGCTTACGGGCTGCAACTCCGGCATCGGCAAAGAGACGCTCCGCGTGCTCGTTAGTCGCGGCGCGCACGTCCTCGCTGCGGCACGCACCGAGGAGAAGGCCCAAGCCGCGTGCAACGAGGTCGGAGGCGAGACGACGTCTGTCGCCTGCGAGCTTTCCGAGCCTGCTTCCGTTCAGGCCGCAGCCGCGCGGGTCAAGGCGCTCGACCGCCCCTTGAATGCGATCATCTGCAATGCAGGGATCATGGCACTGCCGAAGCTCAATCTTCGTCACGGCTACGAGCTTCAGTTCTTCACCAATCACATCGGCCACTTCTTGCTGGTCACCTCGCTGCTCGATCAACTGGCCGATGACGGCCGAGTCGTGATGGTGAGCAGCAGCGCCCACCACAACGCGCCAAAAGCTGGCATCCAGTTCGACAATCTCGACGGCAAGCGCGGCTACAGTCCCTGGGCGAACTATGGGCAGTCCAAGCTGGCGAATGTCCTGTTTGCAAACGCACTCGCGAAGCGCTTCGGGGGCACGGCGAAGACGGCCAACAGCCTGCATCCCGGTGTGATTCACACGAACCTCGCGCGCAGCATGAACCCTGTCGCCAGGGTGGCCTTGAGCATCGGAGCCCCTCTGGTTCTCAAGAGCACTGCAGAAGGCGCGGCGACTCAGACCTACCTCGCCGTCCATCGGGCGTTGAAGGGCGTGAGCGGCAAGTACTTCGCCGACTGCAACGAATCCCGCACCAGCTCCCACGGCCGCGATGAGGCCATGGCTGACGAGCTTTGGAAGACTTCCGAGCGGATCGTCGCGGAGGTCACGTGAATTGGCTTCGAAAGGACTGAAGACATGACGCAATCGACAGCGGAACTGAGCACCGACCCGCAGCAAGACGGGTCGCACACAGCACCAGCGGACGGCATCGACACGAGCACGGCCGAGATCGAGCGGATCTTCAAGCTCCAGCAGTCGCACCAGTACACGGTCGCGAAGACCACTGCGCGCGAACGAAAGGAGAAGCTCAAGCGGCTCGAGACGGCCTTCCTCGCACATCGCGAAGACATCCGCGCTGCGCTCTATGACGACTTCCGCAAGCACCCGAGCGAAGTCGACCTCACCGAGGTGTTCCCGGTCACGAGCGAGATCAAGCACGCGAGGCGCCACCTCTCGAAGTGGATGCGGCCCCATCGCGTTGCGACGCCTATGGCATTGCTCGGAGCGCGCTCGTACGTCCACTACGAGCCCAAGGGCGTCGTGCTGATCATCGCGCCTTGGAATTTTCCGATCAATCTGACGTTCGGGCCGCTGATTGCGGCCATCGCCGCAGGCAACTGCGTCATGATCAAGCCCTCGGAGAATACGCCGCATTCGTCGGCGGTCACCCGGAGCATCATCGAGGAGGTCTTCGAGGAGAGCGAGGTAGCGGTCGTCGAGGGCGGCATCGAAACGTCGACCGCGGTGCTCGCGCAGCCGTTCAATCACATCTTCTTCACCGGAGCGCCGTCGATCGGCAAGATCGTCATGGAAGCGGCCGCCAAGCATCTCGGCTCGGTGACGCTCGAGCTCGGGGGCAAGTCGCCCACCATCGTGGACGAGACTGCCCAAGTGGACGCGGCCGCGCACCGCGTCGCCTGGGCCAAGTTCATGAACAACGGCCAGATCTGCCTCGCGCCCGACTACGTGTTCGTCCACGAGAGCAAGAAGGACGAGTTTCTTCAGAAGCTCAGCAAGAACATCGAGAAGTTCTACGGGATCGATGCGCGAAGGTCGGATTCATACGCGCGAATCGTCAACAACCGGCACTATCAGCGGTTAAACGGCTATCTCGAAGACGCCAAGCAGAGGGGGGCTACCGTCGCATATGGCGGCCGGACTGAAGGCAGCGAGGACTACATCGAGCCGACCGTGCTCACCGACGTTGATCCGACTTCCCGGGTGATGACCGAGGAGATCTTCGGGCCGTTGCTGCCGGTGTACACGTTCAAGTCACTCGACGAGCCGATCGCGGTGATCAACTCGAAGGAAAAGCCCCTCGCCCTCTACATCTACAGTCGGAGCCGGGCGAATCAACAGCGCATCATCCAAAACACGCGCGCTGGCGGCACCTGCATCAACCACAGCGCCGTGCATTTCTTCAACAACCACCTCCCGTTTGGTGGCTCGAACAACAGCGGGATCGGCAAAGGGCATGGGTTCTTCGGGTTCGAGGCGTTTTCGAACGCCCGAGGTGTGTTGAAGCAGATCACCCCGTTCACGGCGCTCGATCTGCTGACCGCGCCCTACAACGCGCTCAAGCAAAAGCTCATCGACATCAGCATCAAGTTCTTCTGATCGAGTCATGGCCTACGACGAAAAGCTCGCAGAACGTGTCCGTGAAGTTCTCGCGCGTCGACGCGGTGTGAGCGAGAAGAAGATGTTCGGCGGCTTGGCCTTCCTCGTGAACGGGCACATGGCGTGCGGCGTGCAAGGTGAAGACCTGATGGTCCGCGTGGGACCCGACGACTATGAAGATGCCTTGAAAAAGGCCGGCGCACGCCCCATGGACTTCACGGGCCGCCCTCTCAAAGGCATGATATACGTTGGCCCGCGCGGGCATCGGCGCGCGCCGAGCCTGAAGACCTGGATAGAACGAGGTTTGTCCTACGTCAGGTCGCTCCCCCCGAAGTGATTCAATCCCATGACCCGCAAGGTCCCCTGTCAGTACGAGCCCGGCAGCAAGCGGAAGCGTGTCCTCTACGTGGGCTCCGGCCTGCAGTCCTTCGAGTCGTTGATCAGCGACATGGTCGCAGCTCGAGGCACGGAGCGGGTCCCGTCGGAGATCTATCCCGTGTTGAGCACTCGCACGCAGGAAGTGGAGTTCATCCCGGTTTGGGATACCCGAGGCGCCACGGACGCGCTTCGGTCCGCCTATGTGAACCTGCTGCTGGTCGATCTGCGCTGGTGTGAGGAGTTCGAAAGCCGGGTTGCCGAGATTCAACGGCTCCTGAAGGAGCTCGACCACGATGAAGACGTAGAGCAACGCTACGGCTTCCATCGGATCGTGGTGCTCATCTCGGGCCCGGACGCGAGCC
>JBATLA010000867.1:0-1800 GCA_049669945.1 Polyangiales bacterium
AGCACCCAGGCTCGCACGAGCGAGAACCGTCGATTGACGTAGATTGCGGCTACGAAGAACGCGACCGACAAGAACATGAGCAGCACGTGGTTCTGAAAGTAGCCGACCACCACTTCCTTGCTGATTCGAAGCAGCTGCCCGACGTCGGTCAGAACGAACACCCCGACGAGCCCGAGAGCGGCTGACAAGGCCAGCAACGTCCCGAATACAGCTTTCGCTTGTCCTCTCGTCATCGCGGCACCCTCCGAAGCGTTGCGTTCCTGTACGGAAAACTGATCGCGCGACGGTGTGGCCGAATTCGAAGCGTTGTCAATTCACGCGCTACGGGCCGGTCATTCGGAGCCACATGGCGACCAGCATGGCGGCGACCATGAGGGCGAGAGTGACCGTTCCGATGATGTCTTCCATGCGCTTGCGGCGCTTGCGGTCGTCCATCCAGCCGGGGACGGTCGGCACGTCGGCGAGGCTCTCCGACGGGAGCGGCGCGGGCGGCGGAATCGGCCGTCGAAGTACGGGGTCCGGGAGTGCTGGGGCGCGGTTGATCACTTCGCTCCATTGCTTCTGGCGCGCCTCCGGGGTCCGCACAACATGACTGACATCGCTCGGCGGGCGGTTGCTGTCGCGCGCAACACGGACAAGCTCGGTGGTGCTGTCCTGGCGCTTCTTGCGGAAGTGGCTTGGGCGCCGGCGGGGCTTTCCAGGGAGCTCGAGTTCTTCGTCGGGGTGCGGCACGGGATTTCCTTCCACCGCCCCCACGCGGCTTCATTTTGGAGTATACAGCCCAATCGTTCAGTGTCAGTGAGTAGCTCGCGTTTTAGAGAGCGCGATTACAATTCGATGATGGATTGGTCCGAAGCGGCAGAAGAGATCGACGGCGACGTAAACGGCCGCTTGGTATTCACGTGCGAGCACGCATCGAACGCGCTCCCTGCGCCATGGCGTTGGCCCGAAGCAGATCGTTGGCTCGTCGATACCCATTGGGCGAGCGACATCGGTGCAGCGGCGTTCACGCGGCGCGTGGCCCGCCTGATGAACGCGCCTGCGGTCTTGTCCAAGTTCTCGCGGCTACTGATCGACCCCAACCGCCCGCTCGACTCGGAGACGCTCTTTCGCCAGAACGCCGACGGGCATCAGGTCCATCTGAACGAAGGGTTGTTGGATACCGATCGCCAAGAGCGCATCGATCGTTTCTACCACCGGTACCACGCCGCGGTGAGTGCGACTGTCGGGCGAAGCCGTGGTGACACGGTATTCGGGATTCACACGTTCACAGACCAGTACGAGGGCGACCAGCGCGTGCTCGAGATCGGGGTTCTCTTCGACGACGACGAGGAGCCGGCGTACCGGCTGATTCGCCACCTCGAGGATGCCGGCTTTCACGTCTTGGCGAACGAGCCCTGGTCGGGGAAGGGCGGCTTGGCGTACTCGCCGGTGCGACACGCGAAAGAGTACGGCTTGTGCGCGCTCGAGATAGAGGCTCGGCAGGACTTGATCCTCCAGGAAGCGTTCGCGCAGCGCTTGGCGGAAGCGCTAGCCGGGTTCTTCACGTAAGCTCCGGTCGATGCATCGCCTTCGCACCGAACGAACCGGGATCTCGTATCTCTCGAACGAAGCAGAGGACGCGCCGCTGGTCGTATGTCTGCACGGTTTCCCCGACATTCCGCGCACTTGGGCGCCGCTCGCCGAAGACCTTCGCGACGCGGGCTATCACGTCGTGTGCCCTTGGCTCCCCGGCTACGCGCCCTCCTCGCTCGAGGGGCCGTTCGACCCGCCCGCACTGTCACGCGCCCTGCTTTCGCT
>JBATLA010000868.1:0-1937 GCA_049669945.1 Polyangiales bacterium
CGCCAACTCCGGCCGGCTGCATCCGAAACTTCGAGCAAATGACGGATTCCGGGCGAGACTCCGAATCGGGTGTTCTCGATTCGGCGGCCGTCGAGCGAAACGTTCGCCCCAGCGGGCACACCGAGGAGCTCGACCGTGGCTGTCGCGTCATGGCCGCGGGCGTCTCCGCCTCCTGCCGACTTCAAGCCCTTATCGAGCAGGGCCCAGACAATCGCGACCAGCACCGCGCCGACTGCGAGCGCCATCATCCATCGGCTGTCGAGCACGCGGCCCATGGCTTGCAGCGGCTTGGCGTCGTCGTCTTTGCGAGGATGGGACATCAGATCATTGCCATTGTAGGATGTCCCTCCATGTTTCGTCACGTTCCCGGGGCAGAGCAGCGATGACGACGGCAATTCTCGAAGCGCGAGGGCTTACGAAGCGATACGACGGCCGGGCCGTCGTCGATCAGCTCGACCTCACCTGTACGCAGGGAAGCGTGCTGGGGCTGCTTGGCGCGAACGGCGCCGGAAAAACGACGACGCTGCGCATGCTGTATGGGTTCGTGCCTCCAGATGCAGGGGTTATCAACTACGCCGGCAGGCGGTTCGATCAACACCGCAGCGAGGTCAAACGCGGCATTGGGGTGTGCACTCAAGACGACTCGCTGGAGTACGATCTGACCGTCGAGCAGAACCTCTTGGTCTATGCGAGCTACTTCCGCCCAAGAGTCGACAATCTCGAGCGCCGAGTCGCCGAGCTTCTCGAGCGATTCGGGCTCGCCCCCTATGCGCGTCAATCACCGCAGGTGCTCTCCGGTGGCTTTGTTCGGAGATTGCTCATCGCACGATCCATCGTGCATACCCCAACCATCCTTTTCTTGGATGAGCCGACGACCGGGCTCGATCCAAGCGCCCGTCTCGACGTGTGGGAGCTCATCGACAGCCTGCGGGCCGAGGGCTTGGCGATCGTCCTGACGACGCACTACATGGACGAAGCCGAACGGCTCAGCGACGATCTCCTGGTCATCCACGAGGGTCGTGGCATCGCCCGCGGCGAGCCCCATCGCGTAATCGACGACGTGCTTGGGGACCATGTCGTCATCGTGCCGAGGAACGAACCGGCTCGCGAGGAGATCGCTGCGTGGCTCCGGAGTCGCGGCGCGCACGAGGTGGCCACCGTCCTCGGCGAGCTTCGTGTGCCGGTCAGCAAGGAAGACCTCGTGGAGTTGACCGCTCGATATGCCGACGCCACTTGGCAGGTGCGGCCACCCAACCTCGACGACTTGTTCATTGCGCTCGCACGCCGAAACGGACGGTTCGAATGAGTGCGCTCCGTTTGCTTCTCGCGGCCGGAGATTGGCGCTCGTGGGCCGTCTTTCGCCGCAATACGCTGGTTTTCGCGAGGCATTGGAGAACGGCGGTGATCCCTCCCGCCATGGAGCCGGTCATCTTCTTCCTCGCCTTCGGGCTCGGGTTCAGCGGCTTCATCGACGACTTCGCCTACCGGGGCATCGACATCAATTACGCGACGTACGTCGCGGCCGGTCTGATCGCATATACCGGCTTTGGCACCCCCTACTACGAGGCTTTGTATTCGGCGTACTTCCGGATGTTCTACCAGAAGACATGGGACGGGATCCTCTCCACCCAAGTCGAGCTTCCGAATGTGGTCTGGGGCGAGATCCTCTGGGCGGCCGCTCGCGGCATGGTCAACATCTCGATCGTCGCGCTCACCGTTGCGGTGTTTGGTGCGATGGGCTTGGTCGACGTTCGACCTCAGTTCCTGCTATTCATGCCGTTCTTGGGGTTCATTGCAGGGTGCGCCTTTGCTTCGTTTGCGTTGATCTTCACCGCGATCGTGCCGGCAATCGATCACATGAACTATCCGGTGTTCCTGATCGGTTGGCCGTTGAGCCTCGTGAGCAACACGTTCTTCCCGATCGAGCCCGAGAGCCC
>JBATLA010000869.1:0-1515 GCA_049669945.1 Polyangiales bacterium
AGTGAAGCCCTGCCGTCGGTGCCGCAACCGCCCCGGGCTTGCTCGCGTAGATGGTTTGGTACCGTTCCTTGTCAGCCTCGTCGGCGGCACGGCGAATGTACGGCGGAAGAGGCACGTCGCCCACCTCCTCGATCAGGGCATCGACCTCGCCCTCGCTGCGTAGATCGACCTCCACTTGCCCATTCTCGAGCGTGCGCACGATGCGTCCCTCGAGCCGGCCGTCGCAGAGCGAAAGGTCCATGCCCACGCGAAGGCCCTTCGACGAGCGCCCCATCGCGAGCCATTGGTCCTGCCCCGGCGCGCGCTTGCGGAGAAGCAGAAGCTCGACCTTGCCGCCCGAGTCTTTGTGCCCGGTCAAACGCGCTGGGAACACGCGGGTGTCGTTGAACACGAAGAGACTCGGAGGAACGAGACTCGGTAGCTCGGTGAACATTCGCTCGCCGATCTCCCCTGCTTCGACGTCGACCAACAGGAGTCGAGAGGCGTCCCGCTCGGCGAGCGGCTTTTGGGCAATCAGACCTTCCGGGAGGTCGTAGTCGAGGTCGGAGATCCGCATCTACCGCTCAGGCGCCGTGATGAAGCGAACGCCGTAGGTCTCATCCGGGTGTGCAGGGCGGCCGGCGGGCTCCAACGCGTCGGCGGAGATCTCGATACACAGCTTCCCGGCCTCTGCGCTTTGCCAAGTCTTGCTCGTCTCTCCGCGACCTACCCCGTTGCTATCCGCTTTGGCGCTGCGCTCGGTGCCCCGATCGACGATACGGAGCACCAGATCCACCTCGGCGAGCGCACTAACCTGAGCAACGACGTGCTCTGCGTCATCGGCAAGGCAATAGGTGTCGACGTCCCCGGACCAGCCGATCCACGCCCGCCGTTCAGACCCGAGCTCGAGCGGTTCGGCAAGCTCGAGCGAATCATTCGGCTCGCGTTCGAACGCGGCATCGTCGGGCAGCGCTTCCCAGCGCACGGCGTACTCGTCCGACACGTTTTCGGTCGGGAGCTTCGCCTCGGAGGGTCGTTCGCGCACACGGATCAAGTACTTCCCTGGCTCCACAGAGACGTTCGGGAGGCGCTCACCCTTCCCTAGACCACGCGAGTCCGAGACGACGAGCGGCTCGTCCATGCCGGGTTCCAGCAGCTCGACGACGACGTCCATGTTGGGGATACCGCTGACCTCGATCTCCACGGCTCGGCGTTCAGTGCCGGCGTTTGTGATCTCGAACAGATCCACGTCGCCCGAATCCTCGTTGAGCCGCTGCCCGAGGTACGCTTCCATCTCGGTATTCTCCGCGAGTCGCGTCGCGTCCTTCGCGAGGTGATTCGGTTCCCGCTCGGATGGGCCGCGCGTCGCAAGCTGCCAAGCGCCCGCTCCAGCCACTGCCAAGACCAGCAGTAACGCCCACAACCAGTGCCGGCGACGGCGCGCGAACATCGAATCGAGCTCATCGACGCGGCGGGTGCCGCTCTTCTTGGAAGCATTGGCTACGGTGCTCAAGCGCCAGTCCCCGGAGCCAACCG
>JBATLA010000870.1:0-1654 GCA_049669945.1 Polyangiales bacterium
TGCTACTGCTGTTCGGGGCGGGTTGTGGCGGCGACGGTTTCGCCCCCGAAACGGCCGAAAGTGGCCTCCTGCCCGGTTCGGAGGGAAGGGCGCTGCAGCTCTTGCGCCGCTCGACTCACTGTGGCGCCACAGCACCATCGCAGCTCGCAGCCTTCGTCGGGCCGGGGGCCGAGTTCCCCGCACGCGAAGTCAGCGAGCTCCCTCCACCTTGTCCCGAGGCGCCCAGCCCCCGAATCGACGTGCACGTCGAAGAAGAGAGCGTCTTGATCGATTTCTCGGCCGTTGAGGCGGCAGGCGTCTTTCCCCGCGGGGGGTTCGAGGGCTACGTGATCTACTTCCGCCGGAGTTGCCCGGACATGGCCCTGTCATCTGCATCTATCGACGAGGACTTCAGCAGCATCGTCCTCGGATCCGCCGACGTGCAAACCCACTTCGACCACCTCGACATCAACCTCCAGGGTGTCGGCTACGACGACAGTTCGTTCGTCAAGATCGACCTGTCGTCGGTGTACGTGAATTGTCTGCGCGAGTCCTGACCCATCGCACACGATGACGGGGTCCCGGGCCGAGGGCCCGAGCTCCAGCTATTCGTGGATGGTGACTTTGATCATCTGCACGGGCGTCGCGGGCCGATCGCCAGCGCCGGTGGGCGTCGATTCGATGGACTTGATGACATCCAAGCCGTTCACGACTTTGCCGAACACGGGGTGCTTCGAGGGTCCGGGTGAGAACCAGTCCAGGTAGGCGTTGTGAACGGTGTTGATGAAGAACTGGGAGCCGCCGCTGTTGGGGCGGCCGGTGTTCGCCATGGACAGGGTGCCGGCCTCGTTCGAGATCTTGGCGTCAGCCGGATGCTCGTCTTGAATGGTGCCGTTGGGGCTTTCGCCCGTGCCCGCGCGCGGGCTGTTGGGGTCGCGGCTGTGCGGGCAGCCAAACTGAATCATGAAGCCGTCGATCACGCGGTGGAAGTGAAGCCCATCGTAGAAGCCGGCCTTGGCCAGGTCGATGAAGTTCCCCGCGGTGACGGGCATCTTGTCGGTGAAGAGCTCGACTTCGACGTTGCCGAGCGAAGTCTCGAGTGTTGCGGTCGGGTTCGACATGTCGATGGCCTATCAGCTTTCCCGACGCGTGCCAGGTGCTAAAAGAGGAGGCATGAGCGTTACCTCCATGCGCCCGATCGACGCGGCCCTGGCCATCCGTCGCGTGTTCGCCGATCCGGATGCCACGGAGCACGTGTTCGAGGTGATCGACGCCTTGCAGGGCCCCAACCTCAAGCGGATGCGCGCGCGGCTTCAGCGAAGCCAGACCGGGCGCCGGCTCCTCGCGACCAAGCCAAGCATGCTTCCGCTGCTCAACGACCGCGAGGCGCTCCGCGCCTTGCCGGACGGAAGCCTCGGGCGTGCGTACTTGGAGTTCGTGGAGTCCGAGGGCATCACCGCCGAAGGGCTAGTCGAGGCATCCGAGCGCGTACGCGAGAACGTGGAGGACGAGTACTTGTGGATCAAGGATTGGCTCCGCGACACCCATGATCTTTGGCACACAGTGCTCGGCTATCAGGGAGATCTCGTCGGAGAGGTGGCGCTTCTCGCATTCAGTCACTACGAGACGGGCAACCTCGGCGTCGGGGCCATCGCCGTCTTGGGGTGGTTGAAGC
>JBATLA010000871.1:0-4812 GCA_049669945.1 Polyangiales bacterium
GGGCTCGGTCTTTTTCTTCTTCTTGCTCTGCTGCTGTTGCTGACCCTTAGGACGCGGAGGCCGCACCTCGTCCCGCAACGCCACCATTACGGCGGCCACGTGCTTGCAATGCCCAGTCGGCCCTCGCCACCCAGGGCAGGTGCAGCTCGACTCCCAGCTATCACCGTCTTCGATGTGCTTGACGCTCGTTTTGTAGGGCTCATCTGCGGTGCGAACCGAGATATTGCCGCTGACCTCGTGCTCTCGTTCCTTCAGGTTCTCGACTGCCTTGCGCCTCGCGTAGAGCCGGCCGCGCAGGAACGCATTGCCGCCGGTGACGCGCTGAATCGCGCGGTCACTCATCGATGCGAGCTTGGTCGCGATCGACGTCGTCGGCTCACGCCACGTGGGCGCTTCGTCTCGAGTAGCTGCATCGTTAGCAGCCGAGTCTTGCTCGGCTGGTTCTTGAGCGGCTTCTTCTACCGGTTCTTGGAGAGCAGTGTCTGCCATCGGGAAGGCGGGTCGGCCTGAGGTGATTGAGTGAAAGGAGCGGGGACCAAAAAGGACTACGCTCGCTGCGTCTGTTTCCCCGTCGCGGCGTCGTTGCTCGTTCTACCGAAGACCCGGGTGTAGACCACAAGCGCCGCTACAGTGTGATCTTACACACCCCGCCCAAGACTGCAACTACCGAAGAATTCCGGGGGGGGCCCGGGGCTCAGGAGGACGCCTTCACGAGGGCCTCCGGAAGGAGAGGCGACGGGGTGCCCGTCGAGAACACCCAGAGCTGGTGGGCCGCACGAGTGGCCGCGATGTGGAGCAGGTGCCGGGTCTCGTCGTCGGCCGGGAATGTCGCGCTGTTGCACTCCAAGATGACGACGTAGTCGAACTCGAGCCCCTTGACCTGTCGCACGTCTGTCACGTCGACCCCGGGCCGGAACGGGAAATCCTGGTCAGCCACACGCCTCAGGTTCGGCACCTCCCCATGGCGTAGGCCTTTGTAGTAGAGGTCGGCTTGCTCCGGATACCGAGCGATGACCGCAACCGACGAGAGCGGCTCCGAGGCCACCAGCTTCCGAAGCGACTCGGACATGAAGCCAACCGCCTCTCCGCTGCCCCCGAACTGGAAGAGCTCGACCGGCGCGCCGTATCGAGTCGCGTGACCGGAGACCTCGTTGCGGAGGGGACCGAGCACATCGGTCGCGAACTCGAGGATCTCGTGCGTCGAGCGGTAACTGAGCTTGAGCGGCTCGATCTGGATGTGGTCGAGCTTGAGTTGTTCGAGCACGTGCCGCCAATCGGTGAAGCCGTTTTCGAGGTGGAGCTTCTGTGCGATGTCGCCAGCAAGCGTCACACTCTGCCGCTCCGCAGCCGTATCGAGGACGACCGCCAGCTCGACGGGACTCATGTCCTGGGCTTCGTCGACGAAGATGTGCTCGTACTCGAGAACGGCGCGGCGACCCGTCAGCGGCCCTTGGAGTGCTTGGTAGACCCGCAACAGGAGCGCGTCGTCCTCTCGGTCGAGCGCGGGCGGCTCGTCTTCATCGGCACCGTCGACGCCGATGCTGCTGATACGGTCGCCATCGTCCTCGAGCGCTTCTTCGTAGGCAAGCAAGACGCTCGTCGAGTGCCGGCTGCACCACGAGTGCGCCCATTCGAGCTGCTTGTCGCTCAGCGCCCCCTCACCCCACTTGGCAAAGGCATCGACCAAGCGCTGCTTGTCAGTGACGAGGTCGGCCCACGCCGTGACCACGTCGCGCGTGCGCGTCAACCACCTTTGACAGATGCGCTCGACGGCGTGCCGGGTGCCGAGTGCCACCTCACGCGCATCGCCGTCGCGATCGACAATCCACTGCAAGAGCAGCTCCAGGCGAACGCCAAGCGGCTCTTTCGCACTTCCGTGCCACGCCCGCGCCACACGCGCACCGCCCTCACCCTGCTTCGCCTGTTCGAGGATCTGTGCCTCGGCGCGATCGCTCAGGTCGGCGACGTATTGATCGATCGCCTTGAGCATCGCGGGGTGTTTCTTCATCCGCATGACGTGCGTCGGCGTGTCCTCGACGTAGCGCGTGGTCAGCTTCGGGATGTGGTGACGGCGTTGCTGTTCGGCCCAGCGCTGGAACGTCTGGACGGGTACGTCCTCGACGCCGAGCGCCGGCAGAACCCGGGAGATGTACCGGACCAGCGCGTCGTTGAACACGATGACGAGCATTTGGTCAGAGCGGAACCGTTGCGGATCCTGGAACGCGAGGTACGCGAGCCGGTGAAGACCGATGGTCGTCTTGCCACTGCCAGCGCCACCTTGGATGACGACGAGGCCGGACGTCGGCTTGCTGATCAGCTCGAACTGCCGGGGATCGATCAGCGCAGTAATTTCGGAGAGATGCTTGTCCTCGCGAAGGTCGTCATCCCCAATGCCGAGCTCGCCGGGCCGGTGGTACGACTCCGGGCGCATCGCAGCGCCCTGTCCGCCCGAGAGCTTCGTCGAATGGTCGGCGACTCGCGACCAGCTGTCGGTCCGCGAGCGGCGGTAGGTCCCCTGTGGCGTGCCGATGCGGCGGAGCTTGCCACCCGTGATTGAAAGGTTCCGGCGAACGAGGACCTCGCCCTCGACCTCGCGGTCGCCGAAGATCTCATCGTAGTCATCGCCTTCTTCGTAGCGATAGTAGACGCGGCTCACCGGCGCGTCGCGCCAGTCGACGATCCGGACACCCGTCTTGGCGTCGAGATAGGTGCTTCGACCAATCAAGATCTCGCGCTTGCGATCCTCTTCTTCGAGGACCATCCGGCCGAAGTACGGCGACATCGCGTCGGCCACGCCTTCGGTCACCTTGGCTCGCCGCTGCGCCACCTGCTGAAGGCGCTCCATCTCCTCGACGAGCGGGGGGATGTCCTCGAGTCGCGCCTCGCGAATCTGGTCGCGAAGCGCGATCAACTCGGCGTCGTAGTCGATGAGCTGCCCGCGTGCCGTGGGCCGCTTGGACTGGATAGTTCGGTGCACGCGCGCCAGGACCTTCTCCTCCTGGGCGACGGTTTCCTCCATCTCGGCATCTCCGAGGGGTGGGTCCGCGTCTGGGCGTCGATTAAGCTCAGCCTGCTTCATTGTCCGCGTATCAAGGACGATTCACGCCCCGTTTTGGCGAATTCGGGGACGAGTAGCACGATTCGCCTGCGTCTCCAAGCACGAACGGAAAGCACTACGCTTTGGCCAAGATGCGTCAGCCGAGCCGCTTGAGGAGGATCTTCGAGCGCCGACCTTGATCGTAGTGCGAGCGTCGCCCCTCGGGAAGCTCGTTCAACTCACAAGCATCGAAACCGCGCTCCCGAAACCAGTGCGAGGTCTGCGTCGTGAGAACGAACAAACGGCCCAGCCCTTTCGCCGCGCACTCGCGCTCGAGGTAGTGCAGAAGCTGATCACCGCGGCCCGATGTGCGGTAGTCAGGATGCACCACGAGGCATGCAAGCTCGGCGATCGCATCGTCCGGATATGCGTACAGAGCGGCACACGCGAGCACCATGCCGTCACGTTCGATCACCGTGAAACGGTCGATGTCGTTTTCGAGCATCTCGCGCGATCGCCTCACGAGGATGCCCTGCTCTTCGAGTGGCTCGATCAACGCGAGGATCCCCCCGACGTCGCCTTGCTGCGCCGGGCGGACATCTTCGAACGCTTCAGAGGTGACCATGGTCCCCACGCCATCCCGAGTGAACAGCTCGCGGAGGAGCGAGCCGTCGTTCTGCCGCGCGACCAAGTGGGCCCGCGGAACGCCGCCCTTGCACGCCTGGATCGCCGCTCCGAGAAGTCGCTCCACGTCGTGACCGAAATCGTGACCGGTCCGAAGGATCTCGTCGGCCTCGCGCGGCGTGAGTTGGGACGGGCTTCGACCCTCCGCGTCTGTGACGCCCTGCCCTTCCAGCAAGCCAATGAGCTTGTCGGCGCCGAGCGCAACCGCGGTCGCGGCGGCGACGTCGTGGCTGCCGATGTTGAAGGCCTCCCCTGTGGCCGAGTAACCAATCGGCGTGAGCACGACGATGGCGCCGTCGTCGAGCCGTTGCCGAATCGCCTCCGCATCGATCCGTCGCGGCTTGCCGGTGTGCTGGTAGTCGACGCCATCCACGACGCCGATCGGCTGCGCGATCACGAAATTGCCGGTTGCGACGCGAATCCGCGCGCCCGCCATCGGCGAGTTCGGCAAGCCCATCGAAAGCAACGCTTCGAGCTCGACGCGATTGGCGCCCACGGCCTCCTTCACGCACTGAAGCGCGATGTCGTCCGTGACGCGGAGGCCACCCTCATAGCGTGGCTCCTCCCCGCGCCGGGCCAGGGCCTCGTCGATCTGCGGCCGCGCACCCGCCACCAGCACCAAACGAACGCCGAGCGAGTGCAATAGCGCGACGTCGTAGAGGAGCGTCCGAAAATCCTTCGAGGCAACCGCCTCTCCGCCAAACATCACGACGAACGTGCGCCCACGATGCGCGTGGATGTACGGCGCGCTCGCACGGAAGTGTTGGACGAATGGGTCGACTTGATGGCTCATGGCGATTCGATGCAGAAGCGTTGAATCAGGTCGGCGTACACGTCTGTGGCACGCTCGATAGCTGCAATGGTGACATACTCGTCGGGTTGGTGCGCAACGGCGATGTCACCGGCGCCGAGGACCAGCGTCTGCAGCCCTAATTCCGCGAGATACGGGGCTTCGGTCCCAAAGAGCGCGGTCTCGGCTGAACACCCGCACAAGGTCTCCACGGCGCTCGAAAAAGCCCCATCTGATGGGCCGCCGAAGGCATCGGCGTGGGCGCCGGTCGCACGCACTTCGAAGCCCCACGCGCCTCCAT
>JBATLA010000872.1:0-16464 GCA_049669945.1 Polyangiales bacterium
GTACTGCCCCCTCCTTGACCGCCGCCGCCTCCGGACCCGCCGCTTCCTGCGGCCCCGCCAGTCCCGGCGGTACCGCCATCATCCCCTGAACAGCCGCCGACTGCGACAACCAGGAACCAAACCAAGCAAAGAACACGCTGTGCCATCGGGGCAGCCTATAGGACTGAACCCGACCCCTCAACCTAGGAACCGCTAGCGCGCCCGGCCGCCTGAGCTACGCTCGCCTCGCGTGCAAGACACCGCCGTCTTTTGGAAGCTCGTCGCCACGGCTGTTTTCGTGGTGATCAACGGATTTTTCGTCGCTGCCGAGTTCAGCCTCGTCAAGGTCAGGCCCTCGCGAATCGAAGCGATGGCCCAACAAGGCGACCGGCGAGCCGCGATTGTGCACCGTATGATGGAGAGGCTCGACCTCTATCTGTCTGCGTGCCAGCTCGGGATCACGATTGCGAGCCTGGTGCTCGGCTGGCTGGCGGAGCCGGCCGTCGCACGACTTCTCATCATCCTGGCGGAGCGGGCCGGTTGGCAAGTCCACGAGGGCGCAACCCTTCACTACGTGGCGATCGGCATTGCGCTGACCGTCATCACGATCCTTCACATGACTGTGGGAGAACAAGCGCCCAAGGTCTGGGCGATTCAACGGGCAGAATCGATCGCTCTTCTGATCGCATACCCGCTCTATTGGTTCGCGACCTCCCTGCGGCCCCTCATTGCGTTCATCAATGCGCTCTCGAACGCGATGACCCGGCTCGCGGGCTTGCCGGCATCGAGCGAGCACGAGGGGTCGGCCAGCATCGAAGAGCTCCGCGCGATCATGGCGTCTTCGGCGCGGGCCGGCCACATCACCTCGCGGCAGCGCTCTATCGGCGAAAACGTCTTGGCGCTGATGCGCCTCGAAGTCCGGCACATCATGTTGCCGCGCGTCGACGTCGCCTTCCTCTCGATGGCGAACACCATGGACGAGAACCGCCGAATCCTCCGCGAGACGGGGCACTCCCGGTACCCCTTGGGCGCCCCCGACCTCGATCAGATTCGTGGCGTGATTCACTCGCGAACGCTTCTGAGCGAATTACTTCAGCACAAGCAGCTCCGTCTCGAAGAGCTGGCACTTCCGATGCCGACCGTGCCGGACACGCAACCGCTCTCTCGCTTCATCGTCGAGCTTCAGAAGTCGCAGACCCATGCCGCGGCTGTCGCGGATGAGCACGGCACGGTCATCGGACTGGCATTTCTCGAAGACGCCCTCGAAGAGATCGTCGGTCCGATTCACGACGAGTTCGACGAACAACAGAGCGAGATGGCCGAAATCTCCCCCGGTGTCTACGAGCTCGCAGGCAGCGTTCCGCTCCCCGAGGCCGCGGATTTCCTAGGATTCCCGGTCGACGAGGACGAGGCGGACACCATCGCGGGGTACGTCGTCTCGAACCTGGCGCGCATGCCGAAACGTGGAGATCAGGTCCGCATCGGAGAGTATCAAGCCACAGTTCTGCATGTGATGCGGCATCGAATCGCGCGGCTACGCTTCGACCGACAACCCGAAACACAAGACGCCGAGTGACCCCGTGAGCCAGCAGAAGACAGGGCTGTTTGCCAACTATGACCGAAACGGTTTCTTCTGCGAGACCTTCGGGAGCGACACGAACCCTGCCCTGCACACGAGCCTCATTCGCGACCGCATGGAGCGAATGAAGGTGTCGGCTCTGAGGCGCCGCTCACAAGCAAGCGATCGCGAGCTCTTCAACCTCGGGATCACCTTCACGGTCTACAGCGACCGCGACGCCATCGACCGGGTGCTGCCGTTCGACGTGATCCCCCGGGTCATCTCGCCCGAGGACTGGCAGCACATCGAGCGCGGCTGCGTGCAACGGGTCGCAGCGATCAACCGGTTCCTCTACGACGTCTACCACGATCAGCACATCTTGAACGATGGCACGGTGCCGCCCGAGCTCGTGTTGAAGAACTCTTGCTTCCGGCCGGAGATGAAGGGCCTGGACTTGCCACACGACAACTACGTGAGCGTCTGCGGCATCGACCTGGTGCGCGACGGCCAGGGTGTCTTTCGCGTGCTCGAGGACAACGCCCGCACGCCTTCGGGCGTCTCGTATGTGGTCGAGAACCGTCATTTGATGATGCGCGCGTTTCCCGATTTGACGGGCAACGTCGGGCTCCGCCAGGTGTCGAGCTACGGCATGCACCTGCAGGCGGCGCTGGCCGAGATCGCCCCCGCGGGCACGGACGACCCCAACATCGTGCTCATGTCGCCGGGCGTCTTCAATTCCGCATATTTCGAACACGTGTTTTTGGCACGAGAGATGGGTGTCCCGCTCGTCGAGGGCCAGGATCTCGTCGTCGACGACGGCTACGTCTTCATGAAGACCACTGGCGGCCTACGACGCGTCGACGTCATCTACCGGCGCGTCGACGACGCATTCATCGATCCCGATCAGTTCAACCCCGACAGCCTGCTCGGAGTACGTGGACTCTTCAAAGCCTACCGAGAGGGGCGCGTGTCACTCGCGAATGCAGTCGGCACGGGGGTCGCCGACGACAAGGCGATTTGCGCGTACATGCCGCGCATCATCCGCTACTACCTCGAAGAGGAGCCGATCCTTCAAAGCGTGGAGACCCATCTCTGTCGGGAGCCGGAGGGCTTGGCCTACACCTTGGCTCATCTCGCGGAGCTCGTGGTCAAGCCAGTCGGTGAATCTGGCGGCTACGGAGTGGTGGTTGGGCCCAAGGCGACCCGTGAGCAGCTCGTCGAATGCCGCGCCCGAGTCGAAGCGGACCCAGCCAACTACATCAGTCAGCCCGTCGTCGACCTCTCGGTATGCCCAACGCTGGTGGGAGATTCGATCGAGCCGCGGCACGTGGACCTTCGCCCATACATCGTGACGGGCAAGGAGAGCTGGGTTCTGCCTGGAGGCCTGACGCGCGTTGCTCTACGCAAGGGCTCTTTGGTCGTCAACTCGTCGCAAGGCGGCGGAACGAAGGATACCTGGGTCCTTGAGTAGTCTACTCGCAAGGTTCGCGCAGAACAGCTACTGGATGGCGCGCTACGTCGAGCGCGCAGAGAATCTTGCGCGCGTTCTCGAAGTCAACGAGACCTTTGCCCGCGACGCGCAAGGTGCAAACGACTGGCTTCCGATCCTGAAGCTGAATTGTGATGAAGACCGGTTCTTCGAGCGCTACCGAGAGGCTACGTCCGAGGCGGTCATTCGCTTCTACATCATCGATACAGACAACCCGAACTCCATCGTCAGCTCGGTTCGCGCAGCTCGCGAGAACGCGCGCAGTATTCGTCACCTGATCAGCGTCGAGACTTGGACGCAGCTCAACGTGTTCAGCAATTGGGTCGGGACGCTCACGCCACGCGGCGTCACCGTATCCGGCCTCTCGAGACTCTGCGGGCGCATCAAGGAAGGATGCCAGCTCCACTCTGGGATTGTGGCGGGCACTCTCTACCGCGATCAGGTCTGGTCCTTCTATCGCCTCGGCACGTTCACGGAGCTCTGTGACCAGGTCACTCGCCTCGTCGATATCAAGTACCACGCGCTGCTGCCACCGGACAGAGACGTGGGATCCCCCGTGGACATCGCACAGTGGAACGCCCTGCTGCGCTCGGCGTCCGCGTATCACGGCTACCGGCGCGTGTTCCCGTCGCAGATGTCGCCGACCACGGTGGCCGGTTTCATCCTCTTGAACCCTCGCTTTCCGCGGTCGCTCCCTCACTGCGTCGAACACATCGAGGCCGCCCTCGCGGGGCTCCTGGCAAACGAAGCGCTCGAGCACTTGGTCTTCCCAACGGATTCGCTCGAGGCCCTCAAGGAGCTGACCTCCCGCTCCCCGGAGTCGGTCATTGCGGGCGGCCTCCACGAATACCTCGACCAAGTCCAGATCGCGCTATTCGACTTCGGAAGCCAAGTCGCCACCACCTTCTTTCAGGTCGACAAGCGCTGACGCTTGCCTCTCACATCGCTTCGGCGAGCATCGACGCCAAGACCGACTTCAGGTTTTCGTAGAGGCCTGGGCGAAGGTCGGCAGGGAGCTCTTGCGCCAGCTTCACCGTGGCGCTGGCCGCCTCCGAGGCGATTAACACGCGACTCATCACCTTGGGCCGATCGGAGCCGGGCTTGATCGAGAGAACCGCTGCCGTGACCGCCTCGGCAACCAAGAGATTGTCTTGCCGGTTCAGCGCCCGAAGCTCGGGGGAGCCATCGACGGCGCGCCAGACTTCGAGGAACGCGGGGTTCTCGCGATGATGCGCCACCATGTGGTCGACGACTTTGCCGACGACGCGCGCGCGGGTGGCTTCGCTTGGGGCGGCCACCAACGCATCGAGCTCTGCGCCTAGGATAGCGGCGAGGCTGTCCGTGTAGCCCTCCCAAAGCTGGCGCACGATCGCGAGCTTGTTGGGAAAGTACTGATAGACCGACGCGATCGGCATCTCCGCTGCGCGTGCGATTTCGCGCACCGACACGTGCTCGTAGCCCTTCTCTTGAATGAGCCGAAGGGCCTCCGCGAGGATGCGGTCGAACTTTCTCTGGCTGCGCGCTTGCTTCGGTACGCGCGTCAGCTCGGTCGTGGCGATATCGTAGTTGCCTTGGTCCATTGCTCAGTATCCCGTCATCCCGTCCGGGATTCGTCCCTCCGCGTAGCTCTGCGCGGCGCGCTTCTGATCTTTGCGGAGCCGGTCACCTGCAATGTAGCGAACCAGGCTCGGAAGACGCTTGAACCGACGGCCGCTGCTGTGGGCGAGCACGAATGCCATCGCGCACTTCGTAAAGAGCTCGGCGCCAAACACGACGGTGTCCGGCGTCGCTCCCAAGCAGACGCGCTGGTCCCCGTAGATCGCGATGTTGCCGCCTCCCGAGAGAGCGTCGACGACGCGTTGATGCCGTCCCGCTCCAAGAGGCTTGCCTACCTTGCCGAGGCGACGCGCCTGTTCGTCGAAGAGGACCGGGATGGTCTCTCCGATGCGCGCGAGCGCAGCTGACCAGGGCGTGCGGCCCACGAGGACGGCGCCCGCATCCGCCCGGCACCGGTAGATCGCCGCGTGGAGCGCACCTGCTTCATGGCCAGTCGCTTGGAACGAGACCGTTCGCGGCTCCTCGCTGTGCGGCGTAGTCAGGAAAAACTGCTCGGTTCCTGGGATCCGTACGGACAGGGAGTCGCCTGGATGACCGAACAAGGCCTTATTGCGAAGTCGGGCCTCGTCGCGTCGGAGCAGTTCGATGGTTGTTTCACTCATGCGCCATCTCCCTCACACCAGCTTCATCACGTCTTCGAAACGGTTCAGCGCGTCGTCGATGACCTCGTCGGTATCCGCGAGGGAGGTGTACAAGCGGCTTCCGGCCAGGGTGATCATGCCGTGCGCCGTATAGGCCGCACCGAACTCTTCCATCATGTGCTTGCGGGGCTTGGCCTGCTTGAGCGTTCGAATCATCTGCAGCGGGGTGTTGGCGTTTAGAAGCATCACGCCCGAGGTCTCCAGATGCACGATCGAGCCCTGGTTGTACGCCACATAGGGGAGCCCGAGCCGATCGATGATCCCGACCAGCCCTCTGCGCAGCCGATCGCCCGCACGCCCCGCCACCACCGCGGCGTTCGTCCGTTCCATTTCGAGGATGGCGTAGTACCCGGCCGCGCAGGAGAGCGGGTTGGCCGAGAGGGTTCCACCGACCATCGCGCCTCGCTTCGAGCCGCCAATGCCGCCAGCGAGATTCATCATGATCGCGCGCTTGCCGCCGAGGCCACCCGCCATCGGGTAGCCACCGGTGATCGCCTTGCCCAAGACGGTGAGGTCCGGGTGGACCCCGAAGTAGCCCTGCGCCCCCGAGAGCCCGAGGCGGAAGCCGGTCACCACCTCGTCGAAGATCAGCAAGGTGTCGAACTCGTCGCAGAGCGCGCGCAGCTCTTGGTTGAACGTCTTGTAGACCGGTCGCGTGCCGCTCTCCGGCCCGAGGGGCTCGACGATCACGGCAGCCGTTCCGCCGCGGACGCGATTGAGCTGGAGCCTTCGTCGGAGCGCTTCGAGATCATGGGGGAAACTCTCCTGCACCTTGGCGACGGCCGCTCGCGGGATTCCGACCGCGTCGCGACGCCCGGTGCCCGGCACGCGTAGCCCGTAGACCATTTGGTCGGACCAGCCGTGATAGCCCCCGCCCATCTTGATGATCCACTTCTTCCCGCTGTGCGCGCGCGCGACGCGAATCGCGGCCATCACCCCTTCGGTGCCCGAACCCAGCATGCGAAACATGTCGATGGCTGGCATGTGGGTGCAGATCCGTTCCGCCAGCTTCTGCTCGTACTCGTGCATGAGCCCCGTAGTGGGGCCACAGGTCTCGATGAGCTCTTGGACCTTCTTGCGCACGGGCTCGTAGTTCGACCCCAACAAGGTCGGGCCGCCCGCCTGCAAGAAGTCGATGTAGCGGTTGCCATCAGCATCGCTCATGTGGGCATCCCTGGCCTCGGTGATCACGAGGGGATGCGGGTAGTTGAAGGCCAGGTTGTGCTGAATGCCACCGGGGATCACCTCGGCGGCTTCCTCTGCGATCCGCTTGGAGGTCTGGCACTTCTCGTCGAAGTACCGCAGCACCTTGTCCATGTTGTCTCGGCGAATCGTGCGGGTCGGCTGACTCAGAAGAACGTCCATCCGCCGCATGACTTCATCGGTGTCATGCCACTCGGAAATCGCGAAACCCGCCGAGCTCTCGACTTCGGCCGGTCTGGACTGGGTCGTGGTCTGTGCTTGCAGGTTCATCAGCGAGCCTCCTTGGTTCCGTGGCCGAGCACGGTTTCGAGCGTGCGGACGACGAGGTCGCGCACGGAGGGGTCTTCGGCGTTTGCATTCTCGTTGGCGCAGTCGAGAAAGAACGCGGCGCATTCCGACTCGAGGGCGGCGATTCGGCTCAAAGCCTCTGCCTCGTCCTTGCCCGCGCAGACGACGCCATGATTCCGCATCAAGCACGCGTAGTTCTTGGGTTTGAACGCACGGGCGACGCGTGCGGCAAGCAGACCGGTCCCGGAGGGTGCGTATCCGACACATGGAACTTTCGGGCCGAGTAAGGAGCGGCGCGCCGGGTCGCGCACTTGGAGCGGGCGCGACAAGAGCGTGTACGCGCTGGCGACCGGCTGGTGGGTGTGCACGCTCGCGTCGCACTCCGGTCGATTCAACAGCACGCCAGCGTGCATGCTGCTCTCCACCGACGGCGCGAGGTCACCCTCGACTTGCTCGTTGTCCGAGAGCCGAAGCACGCACACGTCGGCCGCCGACATGCTGTAGTAGTCGACGCCCGAGGCCGTCACGACGAAGTGCTCGGCGTCCGCGCGGATGGCCACATTGCCGCCCGTCCCGGCGACGAAGCCGCGGTCAGCCAGCTCGATGCAGATCTTCACTACCCGCTCCCGCTCTTGTCGAAACCTCATCCCGCCGCCCCTTTCAGTCGTCCGGGGTGATCCGGAGCTCTATACGGTCCGTTTGCTTGGGTGTGAAGACTTGCAATATCTCGCTGTCGGCGTCCCAACTGGAGGTGCAGCCCTGCGCTTCTTCGCATCCCGACAAGGACCAACCCTCAGAGTAGTGACGGGTTGCCGGCACGTAGATCTGGGTCGCAAGCGTCGCCGAGGGCGACGGGTCGAAAGCGAGGTCGAAGACGCGAGACTCCGGATCGTAGGAGAAAGAACGAGGGACGCCCGCGATGCTCCGAGGATAAGTGCGCACCAAGTCGTTGGCGTTGTCTCGCTCGCGGGCGAAGTTGCCGTCTTCGTCACTTTCCCAGATCCCCCAGCCCCAGGGATCGTACGACCAGTAAGTCCAACTCGACATCATCCGGTCGTACATGTCGAGAACCTCGGCCATGAACAGATCCGCGTTGCCCCAGTTCGGATCGAAGCCCCACTCGCCGCACAAAAGCGGTGCTCCTTGCGCGGCCGTCTCGAGGTTTCGGTTGTCTTCCCAGTCCGCGAGCGTGTCATCGGTGTCGGGCGAGTACGCCTCGTAGAACTCCATGTTGATCGAATAAAGGTGCGGGCTGTACACGATGCGCGGCTCGCCCTCCCGCGGATCCTCGAGCTTACGGATGTACGACGCCTGACCGTTTGCGGCGGCCGCGTACCTCGGCTCGTAGAGAATCCACCCCTCTTCGTCGACCTCTCGAATGGCGTTGATCGTGCGCTGGTAGAAGTCGGCAAACTTCGTGCGGTCGAATTCCGCGGCGGGACCGTCAGGCGGCGTGTAGGTGAAGTCGGCTGCATCGAGCGCCGAGCCCGGCGACGGTTCGTTCATGATGTCGTAGCCAAGGACAGCGGGGTGATCTTTGAATCGCTTGACGACTTCGACCCAGGCGCCCGCGTAGTGGTCTTGCAAGTAAGGATGCTCGCCCTCGTAGTCGAAGAAGTTGTCGAAAGCGGCCACCACCGCGTCGGTGAAGTAGTTGAGATCCCATTGAGGCAGCTGTTCAAACGGGATATCGTCGTCCTCGATGGCCCATTCCGGTGCGCCGTCGCAGCAGAAAAACGTCGAGTAGACGTCCTGGTGCATGTCGAGAATCACGTGAACGCCGTTGTCGGCGAACCAATCGAGCCGCTCCTCGGTGGCGTCGAGATACGCGCTGTCGTACTCGCCCCGAGTCGGCTCGATCCCATCCCAGAAGATCAGGTAGCGCACCGCATTGAAGCCCCATTCGCGCGCGTACCGAACGACGTCTTCTTCCTTCAGATTGGGAAGGCGCTCGGGATCCCCCTTCGCCGAGCTCATGATGTTCATGCCGTGCAGGATGACGACGCGGCCCGCCTCGTCACGCATGAAGAAGGTGTCTTCTTCTGCCGGTTCGACCGCAGGCGTGCTGCTGCTCGAACACCCGGCAGCAGACAGCGACCCTAGGGCGAGTGCGAGAAGACCAAGTTTGGCGATACGCATGCTCTTTCCTCTCTCTCAGACATGAGCTTTGCTCACCTTTTAGGGGATTCGCTAGCGTCGGTCAAGCCGGGTTTGGTCCCAGATTCGGTAGTCTCCGTAGCTAGAAGCTCAGGGTGAACGCTCGAGCATCAGGATCGCGCCACGCACCGCCCCGAGCTTGACCGTCAGCAGGTCGCCGTCGATCAGCATCGGCAGCGGCTCCCCCGTGTCGGGGTCGAGCAGAGTGGCCGCAGAGAAGCCGGAAGGGATGCGCAGGTGCTCCTGCCGAGCCTCATAACTCTCGTTGAACAGATAGTAGAGGTCACCGCCGCGCACTTGCCGATGGGTGATCGAAACCCCGAGCCCGTCCGGGTTCGCTGGAACGAACGCGGGCTCGACCCCTGCCGAAGCGAGGGCAGAGACAAGCCGTTCGGCGCTCTCGACCGAGGTCACGGTCTCTCGGAGCTTGTCGACGAGCGTTGTGACCATTGCGTCCCTCGACGCCGCATCGACGAGCCCATCGGCGCGAGTGGGAAAGGCGCCCAGCCAGATCACCGGTACGCCGGCGCCAGCCGCTGCTTCGGCTGCGGCCAACACCGCTGGGTCCGTCGCTTGAATGTCGCTCAGCACTAGCGCCCGAAATGAAGCTTCCCCTACCTTCAGGACTCCGGCTTCCGCAACGGCAGCGCTGAGCATGGCGCGGCTCACACGCGTGTATGTGAACCCAGCCGTTCTGAGCGCGCGGCTGACCTCCGACTCGAAACGACCCGGCTCGACGCCGAAGCTCGGGAAGTTTTGTACCTTCCACTCCGGGTAGAGCCAGGCGACTTCCGCCACCGCCGATCCGCGGCTCATCGCATAGCCGAGGCGGGCGACCATCCGGTTCAGCGCCGCAAGCTCGGCCCAGATCTCGGCCTCTGGATTCAGGTCGAACGACAGATCGGCCGGACCGGTGGTGACCGCGCTGTCTTCGCGTGGGTGGAAGGGGAACCAGCGCTCCCCGTCGGTGTGCAGATAGGGATACGGGTGACCGTGCAGCATCAACCGGTTGATGCCCGCGCTGAACGCCCGCCCGAAGACGAGCCGGACCTCATCCATGCTCAGCTCGCGGGCACCGACGGTGACGAGTGTTTCGCTGCTCGCAAAGCGCTTGCCACTCACCTCCGCGGCGGACGCAGCCAAACGTAAAAAATCGTACGAGCCGCCGGCGTAGAGTCCCTCGGACTCGGGCACGTCGGAAAGCGCGTACGCGTCGAGCGCGTCAGCGTATCCACCGTGCGCCTGCAAGCGAAGCGCGATGCCACGGGCTTTGGCCCAGGCGTCGACGACGGTCAGCATCTCCTCGGTGAACCGCTCGCCCCGGAAGGCCTCGTAGTCTTCGCGAGCGCGCGCACCGCGCTCGTCGGCCGCCTGATAACGTGGGGCCGGCTCGCCGAAGATGTTGACGTACTCTGACTCACCGCCTTCGAGAAACAGAAACGGCAGGAAAGACGTCGCCTCGTACCCGAGGCTCGACTCGAACGCATCGCCAAAGGCGGTCGTCCAAGGCAGCTCGCCAACGAGCTCGAAGCTGTCGACGAACACGGCGCGTGGCAGGCAATCGCCGACCGCGTTGATCCATGCGCTGAACTGGCGCTCGAGAAACCCATCGATCCCACGTCGATCCAGGTGGTCGACCACCCTCGCCTGCTCGAGCGGCGCCGCATAGGCGTTGCCGAGGGGATAGTGCTGCGTTCGATTCTCGTACACGGCGAACACCCGATGGGTGCCCGCAGGGACGTCCCATCGGAGCGTATCGCCTTCGACGTTCGCGCCGAGGTCAAGCACCTCACCGAGAACCACGGGTCCCTGTTCTGGCTCGTCGAGCACTTCAGCCGCGAGCACCGCCACCAGCATCGCCTCCTCGTCGAAGCCGTCGATGGCAGGGAGGATGCGATTGGTCGAGGCGATCCAAAGAGGCGGCTCGGCCTCGGGTAGCAACCCCTGATGGCTCGCAGGACCCGTCAGCGTTTGCTCGGCCGCGATGAGCTGCCGTGCGCCGTCGTCACCCACGTCCGGACCACCGGTCGACCAGCCGCTCCCGAGGGTGATGTCCCAGGCGAGCCCTAGGTCGCGCGCCGCGCAAGCAGCAGCTTCCAGGTGCGCCAAGAAGGACGGCTCCCCAATGGTGCGAATGGCCGGATCAGCGCGAAGGTCGGCGTTCGTGACCGCAGCCATGAACGGCTGAATCTCGACGGCGCTGTACCCGAGGTCTGCAAGCTGGCGTAGCTCCGCTCGGAGCGTTGCATCGTCGACGCTGCCTCCAGGCCACCACCAACGGGCCTGCGGCCCAAACTCCCGAGGTGGGTCGGCGAAAGTGGCTGCCGAGAACACCTCTTCATCGCTGGGATCAGGGGGCGTGCTCTTGCTACATCCCATGAACGCAAGCACGGCAAGCAGGGCGACCCGAAACATAGCGCCGAGTTAGCACGGACGCCCCGGAGGAGGCGACTAGAAAGCTCCGTCCGCCTAGTCTTCGCAGACTCTCAACGTCACCTGGTCGGCGGCGCCGCCAACGAGCTTGGCTTGGCAACAGAGGCGCACCTTATCCGGGGTGTCGCCGAAGATGTCGAGGACCTCCAGCTCGAACTCGTCGGCCACCGAGAGGGCCTCGCCCCCTTCGACGACCTCGACTCTGCAGGTACCGCAGGTGGCTGCGCGGCAGGAATAGGGGACGTCCGCAGCTGGGTTCGCGTCAGTGATATCCATGATTGCTTCGCCGGGTTCCGCGTCGACCTCGAGGCCGGAAGGCTCAAAACGAACTCGAATCATCTCAGGCCTCGATGCGAAGCGGCATCTTGGTGAAGCCACGCGTGAAGGCCGACTGGCGCCGGACTGCATTGTCCCAGTCGATCTCGAAGCCCTCACCGATCCGGGCGCCCATCTCTTCGAAATAGGTGCGCACCATCAGTCGTGCCACGTGCGCACCGATGCAAAAATGTGGGCCCTGCGCAAAGGAGAGATGCCGGTCGATTTCCCGGTGGATGTCGAGGTCATCTGCGTTGTCACCCCAGTGTCGTGGATCGCGATTGCCAGACGCATAGAGGTTGTGCACCTTGCTCCCAGAAGGAATCACGGTGCCATGGTACTCAACGTCCTCGGTGGTGGTACGTGAAAGTCCCTGCACCACGGACTCGATGCGAAGGAACTCCTCGATTGCATTGGGAATCAGCGACGGGTCTTGGAGGAGCTCGCGGTGCTGGTCCGGGTAGTCGTGAAGAAATCGCATCGAGTTTCCGATGAGGTTCGTGGTGGTGTCGTTGCCACCGGCGATCATCACGAAACAGAACCCAAGAATGTCCCAATCGGTCAGCTTGTCGCCGCCGATCTCAGCCTGGGTGAGCTTGCTGATCATGTCGCCCGTCGGCTTGGCTCTGCGCGCTTGGCACATCCCGCCGAAGTAGCTAACGAGGCCCTGCACCGCGCCGATCGCCTGTTTGACGTCGAGCGCGAAATCGGCGGAAGCGGACGTGATTGCATCGGACCAGGGGTCGAACTTCTCGCGGTCTTCGGGCGGCACGCCTAGGATGTTGGCGACCACCATCGTCGGAAGCGGAGACGCGATCTCCTCAATCAAGTCGACGTCTTCGCCGTCGGCGGCTTTGCCCTTCATGCGCTCGATGCAGTCCACGACAAATGCTCTGACGACCGGTTCGAGATCCTTCACGGTGTCCGGCGTGAACGCTTTGGTGATCAGACGACGGAGCCGCGTGTGGTCAGGCGGGTCCATCATGATGAACGTCGGCGGGATTCCGAGCTGGCTGATTTCGTCCTTGGCCGGCGTGAGACCCTGTGCAGACGAAAAAATCTGCGGCTTGCGAAGCGCATGGAAGATGTCGTCGTAACGAGACAACACATAGAAGTTCATGCGCTCGTTGTAGTGAACCGGATGCTCGTCCCTCAACCGTTCGTAGAACGGATAGGGATTGGCGATCACCTCCGGATTGAAGGGATCGTAAATCGGGTCGTAATCGATCGTCGGGGCTTCGGTCGCTGAGGTCATTTCTGCGCGCGGAGCCTACCACAGCAGCGCGTCGCGCTTGTGAGGGGCAGCGAGGGGCCGCGAGACGCTATGCACTGAGCGACTAGAAGTAGAGCTGGACGGCAGGGCCGAGCGTCTGGATCCGTTCCGTGAAGAACTGCCCGTTGGGCGAGCGGCCGATGTAGTAGCGCAGCAGGAAGTCGACCCGATAGCTCGATTCCCCGATTGGATCGAGCGTTGCGCCCGCAATGAAGGATGCGTCGGGGACCCAGTCGTTCTGTTGCCAGGACTCTAGATTCACCGCCATGAGGAGCTGCACGCGGACCTTGGTTTTGGAGGTCAGGGGCCGAAGCTCGGCGCCGGCCTGGAGCGACCAGCGGTCGAGGCTAGGTTCGCTGCGCACGATGACGGCGCTGCCCCCGTACACCCTCGCCCACGGTCTCACGTCGTACGAGACCAAGATGTCGAGCGCTTCGAACGACAGATTGATCCTCTCGACTTCGTTGTTGAGGATGAACTCGTCGCCGAGGTGCGAGCTCTGGTGAAAGATCCGAGCGAAGAAGACGAGCGAGTCGAGTGCGTACGAGACCGTGAGGCCCCCGAGATAGTCCGCATTCACGAGATCAGTGGACGGTGCACCGAAGTCGAAGATCGCGAAGACGCTCCCCTGGAAACCAACCTCCCAGCTGCCGCGCCTGCGGGACTCCCTCTGAACGATGGCGATCGAGGCCCCAGCATCGGCAGTGCCGACGTTGCTGAACTGTGAATCACCGAAGTAGTGTGCGTAGCCCAGCGTGAACTTGGGCCAGCGTGGGTCTGCCGAGAGAGGGGCAAAGAGCGATACCCGCGGAAACACACGAACCGCCCGTTCGGTCGGAGGCTCGGCGGACGCGGCTGCCGATGCAGCGAACACCACCAGCAACCCGAGGAGCCCTAGAGCCCACTGGGTGCAATGCGTCTTCGACCTCATGTCCGCGTTGCCGTCCCCATTACACGCGGGTGCATCATCATGGATCACCGGCGAGTCGTCGAGAAACGGACCCGTAACCCGAGCGCACGCCAGTCGACGAACTCTATGCCAGCGGGCGGGTCATGATCTGCGACATCAGTCTCGCAGTCGCCGCAGCCCGGGCTTCGAAGCCCTTCGCAGCATAGAGCTCCACCGCACGCCGGTACGCAATCACAGCGTCGGAGTCCCTACCCATGCGGTGCAAGAGGTCTCCCTTGCGATGCGACCATCGAGGGTCGTTGGGCTTCCGCTTCTCGATCAACTCGTAGAGATCCAGAGCTTCTGCGACCCGACCCAAACGGAGCGCGTCGCTCACTTGCGCATGTAGATCCGAAATACTGCTCTTGCGTTGGCGCATCTGCTCAACCAAGCGTCATATCCTTTGCGTCACACGACACGGCACAGGGAAGACGTATAGAAGACACCCAATCGAGCAAAGCGTCCATACGTAATTGTTTCGCGCTGGGGCGACAATAGGTCGAAATCGGCGCGGGATGGTGAAAGAGCGACTCTTGGGGCCTTTTTCGGCAGCACGACGAGGCGCTGCCTGAGCTCCCGGATGCGATAGGATGGAGCCGTGTAGCTCGGGTCGATAGGAAGGACGACATGAATTTAAGATCAGTTGCCTCGTTCGGATTTCTCATTGTCTTCGCAGCGAGTGGAGCGTCATTGACCTCCTGCTCCAGGGCCCCGACGGGGCGTCCTGTGGGCACGGTCCCCGCACCCTCTCTCGACAACAACCCCCAGTTCGACATGATCCTCACGAACCCGAGGCCGATCCTTTCGGCAAACAATCCTGCGGGGATGGAGGGCAAGTACACGCTGACGTTTCAGATATCAGCGGACCCTCAATTCCCTGAGGGCCAAACCATCGACTACTCCGGCATCGAACCGGATCAACACCTGTCGATGAAGCAAATCGAGAAGGATGACGCGCTCGACGACGGCACCTACTACTGGCGGGCAAGGACCGTCGATTCCGAGGGTAGCCCGAGCGAGTGGACGAAGATCAGGTTTCACGTAGATGTGAAGCGCTCGAGGTCTTACTCCGGCTACAGGCGAGCACCCGTCAAAGAGGTGACTGTGTCCGGGGGACAGGATCCCAAGAACATCGTCGACTGGAACGACCAGGGACAGATCACGTATTGGAACAGCGAACCACGGGCCGCGGGTGATGAGTTCTCCTGGGTCGTGCTCGACCTGGGCAAACCCACGCCCGTCTCCCGCTTTTGGATGCTCTTCACCAGGAGCACGACTCCTGCGCCGGGCTGGCTCGAGCACTTCGTGTGGCAGGCCAGCGACGACGGCAAGCGCTGGACCGAGGTCCCCGGCACAGAGGTGCGGAACAACGACACCTACAGGAACATCATCGACTTCGATCCGGTAGGGAAACGCTACTACCGTCTCGCGATCTTTTCTCAGAACGCGCTCCAGGCGCAGATCAACGCGATTGTCCCCTACGTGAAGGCCACGCCGCCGGTGCCGCAGGTCCCCGACGGCGACTATGTCCTCATCGTCGGCAACCAGATGAATGGATTCACCTATACGCAGCTAGCTAAGTTCGTCGAAAGCCACGGGCACGAGACGGTGACCGTCCCGCACTACGAGATGTCACTCGATGTCCTGCGCGCGCTGCGAAACGAGCCGATGGCCATCATCTTCAGTGGCAACAACGCCGACTGGCAGTACCTGCCGCTCTTCGAGTACTACGGCGAATGGGAGATCATTCGCGTCCTCGACGACATCCCGATGATGGGCATATGCGCGGGCAACGAGTTCTTCGCGATGGCATACGGCGTGAGTTTCGCCCACTGGATGAGCTGGTTCGACGACACGATGTTCCGCCTGAGCAAAGGCGAGAGCCCAGAGAAGGTCGAAATCCTCCCGAAGTTCGTGAACGACCCCATCTATGACGGCGTTCCGAACCCCTTCCAAGCGGTAGAGATTCACAGCTGGGCAATCAACCCCCTCTTTCTCGCAGACGAACGCTACGACGAGTGGGAGCTCATGGCGAAGACCTCCTATGTACAGTCGATCCGGAGCAAGAAGCGCCCAGCATTCTCCGAGCAGTTCCACGGCGAGGTCATCAACGACTACAACCAGGGCAACCTGTACCTGGCCAACTTCCTCAAGGTAGCGAAGGCCCACAACGCCAAGGACCGTTGAGCGGCAAGGCGCCTTCCTCCCAACAGAGCAGCGAACGTCAGGTCTACGAACCGTCGCTGAGCTTCATGCTCAACTGGATGGTCCCTCGATGTGGCTCATTTCATTGACGATGAATTCGGCGACCGCGCCTTCGGTGGCTTTCATATAGGTCGCGAGATGGGAGGCATTCATGTGGACCTGCCAGAGCTCGCGAGACGCCCAGTTCTCATAGAACATGAAGTGGGCTGGGTTCTCGTTGTCCTGATGCAGATCGTATTGGATGCAGCCTTCTTCCGCCCGCGTGATCGGGATCAGTTTCTCCAGCTCGGCTTTGACCAGATCGATCTGGTCGGGATTCGCAAGGATGTTCGCAACGATGGTGAGTTTCGACATTTC
>JBATLA010000873.1:0-4400 GCA_049669945.1 Polyangiales bacterium
TCGTAGATCCCTTCGGACGCTGGGTCCAGATCGACAACGGGCCCACCACCGGTCAGCCCGTGCTGCCCGCAGGGGGATGTAGTGGCGAGCCCTCGTCGGCGCCTGACGCGCAGACCCAACGCTGCGGCGGCAGCGCCGTGACCCGCTTTGCGAACATGCGCCTTCGCTTGCAGCCAACACTGTCGCTCAGCGACAACGTTCGCGTCCACATGATGGTCGACGCCTTTGACAACCTCGTGCTCGGGTCCACGCCGGAGGTGAAATCCGTCAATCAGTTCGGTCAGGTGACCGGGCGGGCTCCAGGTGTCCCCGTCGACAGCCTCACGCGCACCTCGCCGCCGCCAGAGTCATTCCGCAACACGGTCGGTGATGCGCTCTTGGTCAGGCGCGCATGGGGCGAGGTCACCAACAGCACGATCGGCCAAGTCCGCTTCGGGCGCATGGGGCATCAGTGGGGCATGGGCATGCTCTGGAATGCAGGCGAAGGGACGAACATCCTCGGAACGCAGCTCGACGCGGACCTCCAGTCGGAGATCGATCGCATTCAGCTGATCGGCAAGTTCAAGGGCATCTTCTTTGGGGTCTCCTGGGACTTCGCCAACAAGGGCTACATTGCCGATCCAGTCGCAGACATCCAAGCGATCGCACGCGACGCCAGCAGCCTCGATGACACACGCCAATGGAGCTTCCTGGTTGCGCGGCGCCTCGATCCGCTCGCTCGCGAGAAGCGGCTTCGCCGCGGCAAATGGGTCGTAAACGGCGGCGCCTACTTCATCTACCGAACGCAGTTCCTTTCGACGTCCACCGCGCCACTGTTGACGACGCCCGAGGTGATCGAAGCCAGTTTCGTGCGGCGTGACGCCAAGGTCTACATGCCGGATGGTTGGTTCCAGGCTCTGTGGAAGGACCTACGACTCGAGTTCGAGTTCGCTGGTATCTTCGGCCAGATTCAGAACATCTCACCGGCCGGTTTCCCGCCGACCGCCGAGGACGGCAAGTACAAGCTGCGCCAGTGGGGGTTTGCTTTCGAGAGCGAGTACCGGACCGTTGGCAAGAAGCTCGGCGTGTTCCTCAAAGGAGGCGCCGCTTCGGGTGATCCGGACGTCGTCGGCTTGTCGCAGTACGAGAACCTCGCGGCCCAGCCGGTCGGCAAGAAGACGATCTCGACCTTTTCGTTTCATCCAAACTACGAGGTCGACCTGATCTTCTTCCGACAGATCATGGGTGCGGTTGCAGGCGCATACTACCTCGCGCCCGCGATCAGCTACGACATCATCCGAAGCGACTTCGGGCGCGTCTTCGCCGCTCGGCTCGACTTCATCTATAGCCGCGCGATGTATCAGCAGCAGTCGTACTCGTCGGAGCCGAACTTGGGCGCGGAGATCGACATCTCGGTCTACTACCGGACGGAGAACGGACCGCAGTTCACGGATGGCTTCTTCGTCGCCGGTCAGTTCGGTGTCTTGTTCCCGCTCAACGGCCTGCGTTACCTCGAGGTCGACGGGCTCACCGAGCCTGGAGCGGGGACAGCCAGCATCCGGCGCGCGCTCACGATGCGGCTGGTGATGGGCATCCAGTTCTGAAGCTAGCGCTTCAGTAGCGCCTCGGCCCTGGCGGCCACCCGCCATTGCCGACAGCCTTCGGCGAGGACGATGCCACGGAGCTCTCCGAGCGCTTGCTGCAGGTCGTCGTTGACGATCATGTAGTCGAAGAACGGATAGTGCTCGATCTCTTCGCGCGCTTTTTCGAACCGCAGCTGTCGCGACTCCTCGTCGTCCGAGCCGCGTCCGTCGAGGCGACGTCGAAGCTCCTCCATCGACGGAGGCAGGATGAATACGCCGATCGCGTGAGGGAACTTCTCTTTGATTTGCCGGGCGCCTTGGTAGTCGACGTCAAACAGCAGTCCGGCCTTGCCGGCGGTCCGGGCGCGTTCGATCTCCGAGACGCTCGTTCCGTAGAGATTGCCGTGTACCTCGGCCCACTCGGCGAAGCCGTCCTTCGCGAGGACCTGCCGAAACGCGTCTTCGCTCACGAAGAAGTAATCCTGGCCGTCGACCTCGTTGGGGCGTGGTTCCCGCGTGGTGTGCGACACGCTGAAACGGAGCTCGGGGAACTCCTGCAATAGTCGGTGGGTCAGGGTCGTCTTTCCCGCGCCCGACGGCGAGCTGATGATCAGCAAGATGAGATCTGGATCTGTCGACGACGCGACTCTCATTCCACCACCTCTTGGATGCGACGTCTACCGCGGCGGCGCGGCAGGCTAAAGCACATTCTGTGCTTGTTCCCTCATTTGTTCGATGCACGCCTTGAGCGCAATCACGAGCGGCGTGATCGTTGCGTCTTGCACCTTCGAGCCGATCGTATTGGCTTCCCGGGTCATCTCTTGAAGCAGGAAGTCGATGCGCTTTCCGACGGCTGCGCTGGAATTCTCGGTCAGTTCGAGCATTTGGCTCCGGTGGCTATCGAGGCGCACCAGCTCCTCCGTCACGTCGGATCGATCGGCCACGATGGCGATCTCCTGCTCTAGCCGCCCGAGGTCGAGCGTGATGCTGGTGTCTGCGAGCAGGGCGTCGAGGCGATCGCGAAGCCGCGTCCTGCGGCTCTCTACGAGCTCGGGGAGGGCGGTCCTCAGGATTGTGAGGGTCTGCGCGAGCTCCCCGAGGCGGCCAGCAAGCTCCACCTCGAGCGCCCTGCCTTCGGCGTCGCGCAGTTGTATCACCGCCTTGCACGCCGCCTCGGCTGCTGTCGCGAGCGCTTGGTCGAGCGCCGCTTCGTCGACCGTACGACTTGCGCTGAAGAGCTCGGGCACGGAAGCAAGAAGCGAGAGCGGCACTGGCTCGTCGGGATGGAGCTCGTCGCGGAGCGAAGCGAGCTCGCCGTACACCGCGCGAGCGCGGTCGAGATCGAGCGTCGGCTGGGGGAGGGTTTGTCCCTCGAAGCGCGCTGTCACGTCGACGCGCCCGCGTTCGAGCCGCGCACGAATCACCCGTTCAACGGTCGGCGTCCGCGCCTGAATGCGCGATGGGAGCCGCACACGCACGTCGAGGAAGCGGTGGTTCACGGTTCGTACGTCGAGTACGACATGACCCTCGCCGAGCGCTGCTCGCCCGCTTCCGTATCCGGTCATGCTGCGCATGGGACGCTACTCGAGCCCGCGCTTGTGCTTGATCTGATCCATCACCTTCGCGTACTCGACCTCGAACGCTGCGGTGCCTTCTTGCAGGTTCTTGATCTTGGAGCGCACCTCGGCGTCGAGTCCCGTCTCGACCTCCATGTGCCGGCGAAGAATGGGCGTCATCTTCTTCCTGAGCGTTGCGTCGTCGGCGTAGATCTCCGCGACGTTGGCGCTGTGAAAGAGCATGTTCAGCAATTGATCGATCAAGTAGGGCAAGGTCTCGTCTTGTTGCGGGAACCCCATCTCCTTGGCCACGCGCTGCCGCATCTTCCCGAGCTTCGAGTAGCCGAGACCCTCGCGCTGCATGCGGTCCTTGGATTCGTCGATGAGCTGTCGTTCCCGCCGCACGAACTCTTTGAGGACTGCCTCGAGATCCATCCGGACCTCGGTCTCCTCGTCGACTTCGATATCGTTCTGTGCCGTCAGCTCGCGCACGAGGTCGTCGACGATTGGGCCAATTTTTCCTGAGTAAAGTCGCATGGTTATGATTGATGGCCCCAGCCTGGAGCGACCCCCCTTACTAGTGTGGCCGACACTAGCTGGGCCGGTCGCTTCGGTCAATACGTAGGAGAAAACCACGATTTGAGTGATTTTGTTATTCTACGCCTTGACGGTAATCCTCTATTCATGCACCATACCGTTAAGGCTGTAAGTATGGATTCTAACGCTCCTGCACTCCAAAACGGCTCCGGCGCACGAAGACTGCGTACGACGGAAGAACGCCGAACCAGGATTCTCAATCGCTGCAGGGTGTTCGAGGCACTGGGACCGGAGCTCCGCGAGCAGGTCCTCAATGGCAGCGCGCTGGTCGATCCCGAAGCGCGTCTCGAAACGGTGGTTTTGGATTATGTGGAAGCGCTACGCATTCCGCCGCGGCTCATCAAAATGGTGATGGCCGAGGACCTGGAATTCGCTTCCGCTATGCATCGATTGATGGGGGAACGCCGTCTGCTCGCAGAACGGCGGATCGATGCACTGCTCACGCGAAGCGTAGAATCGCGTGTTGCAGAGTTTCTACTCGATGCATCTTCGAGGCACGGTATTCCTGATTCACGGGGAATCCTGATTGGTGTGAAGTTCACTCATCAGGAGATTGCGAGCTACGTAGGCTCGACTCGGGAAACCGTCACATTGGTGCTCGGCGCCTTCAAAAGGGCAGGCGTGATCGCAACCGATCACCGCCGCGTCGTCATCAAAAACATCGCAGGATTGCGCAAGAGGGTCT
>JBATLA010000874.1:0-2660 GCA_049669945.1 Polyangiales bacterium
GCGCAGGACAGCAAGCCCACGATCAGAATCCACTCAGCAGCGCATTTTCGGCTCGCCGTCCCCACTCCGTGACTCCCTCACCGCGCCGCTCTAATGCACGATGTGCCGGACGTAGTACGAGCCTGCCTGGCAGCGCAAGCAAGCGGGAAATGGCTACTGAGCTAGCCACCTTGATCGCTATGATGGCTAACGCAGTAGCCATGGCTATGCTCCAAACGCCCTGGTGGACCCCCAAATCAGGGACGTCACTGTCAGCAAATATCTCAAGCCGGCTGAGCTCAACCAACTCTTCGGACGGCTACTTGGCCCGTTCCGCCGGCCCAATCGGCGGCGGGGCGGAGCAATTTATCCTGTAATTCTAGCTGTTATGCCGGGCCCCAGCGGAGGAACTGGCTCGGCCGGGCTTTCTCTCCGGGCGTCCGCCGGAGCCGGTAGCGGAACCGCCTGGGGGCGATCTACAGGCACGCGGAACTCGAAAACGCCCCGATTTGCAGTGCAACGGGTACCATCCCAAAGCCTTCCGCGTCGTGCGGCGTGGCGGGTCGGGACGCGCCGACGCCGCAGCTCTTAGGCGAACAGATTACAGCGACAGCTGATGGGCAATAGCACGACTAGAATTCGGGGTCATAAACACCGGCTCTGCCCCTTCTCAACCTTCTCTCAGGACCCATATAAAGTCGATTGACCCTAGGACTCAGACAGAGATTTGAGACGATGGGCCGCGCGACCACGAGTTCCGGCACGATGCGTGCATCGGGTTTTGGTTCGAACGGACGGCTCACGCACTTGGAAGAGTTCGGGAGCCACGAGTGTTCAGCCAAGCAGACGGGGTGCCACAGCTAGCGGGGCGCCACCGGAAGGCGAGAGGGAAAATGGCAAGACAGGCAGCGACACGACAGACCACGACAAAGAGCCAGGTGAGGGCCAAGGCATCCAAGCAGGGGCCGAAGGTTGAGGCCGAGGCTCCGAAGGCAGCCGCGCCAGCCCAGGCGGTTCAGCCCGCGGCTCCGTCGGCAGAGCCGAGCAAGGAACAGCTCGAGAAGGCTCGCGTGGAGAGCGAGAAGGCGCTCAAGGAATTCGAACGGCAGGGCGCAGGGGATTCTACCCTGACGCGTTACTTCCGCGAGATGATCGGCCATCGCGTGCTGACTCCCCAAGAGGAGATCGAAGCCGCGAAGGAGGTCGAGCGCCTCGAGATCGCGTATTGGGAGGCCCTTCTCAGCCATCCGACCTGCTTCGAGACCGTCGCCGCCGTCATCGAGCAGCGCGTCGAGGATCAGCCGCTGCCCGAGCTCGCGGGGCTTCGCAAGCTCTGCAAGAGCGCGAAGGCCGACAAGCTCGGCAAGCGCCAGGAAACGCGCTGGAACGACCTCAATCTCCAGCTCTCGACCAAGATGCGCGAGCTCGACAGCGACCGTCTGTTCGTTCAGGAGTCAGACCGCGCGGTGCACCGCCTGGCCGGGGACTTCGCGGACGAGCGCGACATCGTCGGCGACCATGTCCGCATGACCCCCGGGTTCAAGCGGTACCTCCAGCACGTACGCCAGGCGCAAAAAGCGCAGCAGCGAGCGAAGAACCGCTTCGTCGCCGCCAACCTGCGTCTCGTCGTCTCGATTGCACGCCGCTACAACCGTGGCCGCCTTCCGCTCATCGACCTCATTCAAGAGGGCAACATCGGGTTGATGAAAGCCGTCGAGCGTTTCGACCACAACCGTGGCTACCGCTTCAGCACCTACGCCTCGTGGTGGATTCGCCACGCTATCAGCCGCGCGCTCGCGGACAAGGGCCGTGCGGTCCGTATCCCGGTTCACATGCTCGACACGTACAACCGTGTGGCGCGTGCGACGCAGGCAATCGCCACCCGCACCGGCAAGGAGCCGACGCCCGAAGAGCTCGAGAAGGAGACGGGCATCGCCGCGGAGAAGCTCGAAAAGATCAAGGGCTACTGGGCCGAGACACCGTTCTCGCTCGACCGCCCCGTCAACGACGAGGACGGCAGGAAGTTCATCGACTTCCTCGAGGAAGAGAACGTTCCGACGCCGTACGAACAGCTCGTTTCGCGCAAGTGGAGCGACGAGGTTCGTCGCCTCCTCGACACCCTGACGCCCATGGAGGCCCGCATCCTCCGCTGGCGCTTTGGCCTCGACGACGAGGACGAGCTCACGCTCAAGGAGATCGGCGACAAGTACAACCTGTCGCGCGAGCGCATCCGACAGCTGCAGGAGCAGGCGCTCGGAAAGATTCGGCGACAAATCAAAGAGTAGCGCGTAAGCGGTTTGGAATACTGAGCGCCGGTGGGAAAGCCCGCCGGCGCTTTCTAATTGGGGCTGCCGTTCTTGGTCCCAGTGAGCGCGATTGGCGTCGGGAGGTTTTGTTACATCCGACCCACCCACCCCCGCCCGGAATCCTCCCTCCGCGCCCCTTTGGGGCTTGGCGGTGCTTCGCGCCGGGCTTCGCCCTTCGGGCTAGCGACCCAGCATGTCTTGAGAGGTGCCGGTGTCAGCGGCAGTGCCAGCGACAGCGACAGCGACAGCGACAGCGACAGCGACAGCGACAGCGACAGCGACAGCGACAGCGACAGCGAACAGTCGCCCACATCGCTTCAGCTGTCAACCCCGGTCGGTACACCGGCCCGAAACACCACGAACTGTGCGGCGGGG
>JBATLA010000875.1:0-3022 GCA_049669945.1 Polyangiales bacterium
AGCCAGCTTCCTGAGCTCATCCCAATCTGTGAGGAACCCAACGACGAAGTTCCAACTTGTCGTACTTGGGGTCACCAGGAATTAAGGGATCGCGTCTTAGGCCGCGGTCCCTTTTCGGTTTGTGGCAACCTCCCGGCAGCTCCCGGGGAAGCAGAGCCCGCGCCGACGGTCTGTTCTTGTGCTTGTGTGACGCGCTCGAGCTCGCGAACGGTCCGCGCCGGAAAGAGGCCGGTTGCCAGCAGCGTAGCCATGACCACCGTCAGCGCACCGGCCTCTCTTCTCGTCAGGTCGCGTTCTCCGATGTGTTCGGCTGAGCCGCTGAAGAGCATGAAGAACGCACGCATGACGGAAACGCCATTGAGAGCGGTCGCAATGATCAGCGCAAAGGCGAGGACGGGGAACTCCTCGACCGAGCCTTGGACCAACAAATCCTCTGCGACGAAGCCCAGGGTAAGAGGTAGGCCAACGCTGGCGAAGCCCATGAACAAGAAGGCAACCGCCATCCGTGGCGTTCGCGTGAAGCTTCCTGCGGGCGCCCTCAATGAAAGGTTCCCGCGCCGCGCCTCCAGTGCTGCCAAGGTCATCGCGAATCCCGTGGTCGCGACGCCAATCACCTGCCAAGTGAGGAGCGCGCCGATTTGGGCCACGGGAGAGCTCGTGTCGAGGCCAAAGGCGACGAGGCCCGTCTGACTCATGACCAGGAATGCGAGCGCCCGTTTCGCATTGGTCTGCGCGAGGCCAAGGGCCGCGGCGACTACGGCTGTGACCGCGCCCAACGCGGCCACGATGTGGGCGAGTTGCTGGGGGAGCTCGCCGCGGAGAAGCTCCAGGTGGGCGTAGACGCCGAGCTGTGGCGCAAAGAAGGCGACGACGAGACCCATGGGCGCGTATTGCACGAAAGGCGGAAACCAACTGTGGAGGGGAATCACCGCTTCACGAATGCCGACACCCACGAGTAGGAGCACGAGTCCTGCGGCGGCGTGATCCTGAATGAGCAGCATGGCGCCAAGGCCGAACGCGACGGCGCTGGGTAGATGGTAGATCGCAAAGAGCTTCGCGATTCTTGGGGGCTGCCTGAGATCTTTCAGCTCGAGCCAGGTGATCAGCGCCGAGGCGCTCCACAGCACAGCGAGCCCGATCGGCTGCCGCACGGCCAGGAACAGCAAGGCGACAGAGATGAGGAGCAGGATCCTGCGAAACGTCCTTGGACGGGTCTCGCTGATTGGGCTGAGCGCGATCGCGGTGAAGCCCATGAGGCAGGTGATGAGCGAGAATGCGGGGACCCAGGAGTGGGGATCCTCCATGGCAAGCCAGTCGGCGGGCCATTCGAGCCACGGAAGCTCGAACAGGTGCCAGGCGACCTGTGCGAGCGCAATCATGCCGGCAAGGGCCATGGCGTAGCTGGCTCGGCGGCGGGCAGTTCGCGCGGAGCTCGCTCTCCCAACAAACCACGACGCCGGAACGAGCAGCACGAGTTGTAGCGCTGTAAAAACGAGCGTCATGGGAGTGCCTCGTCGTGCAAGCGGCGTCGCTCCTGGGCCGCGTTGGGTTTGGTGAGATAGTCGACCCAGGCTCGGTCCAAACGGTCGATGCGTGAGATGAACCGAAGGAAAGGGGCAAGCATCCGATCCTGCAGGACTGCGTCGAAGCCCCCGCGTTCCAGCGCAACGCGATAGAGCCAAGGCTGAAGAGAGCTCGGTACGAGGCGTTCGAGGTGGCCGCCCGTCCGAGGTAGCTGTCTTCCCATCGCCTGCTCCAAATGGTGGTGGTCGTGGAGCAAGCTCGGGGAGCGCAAGATCTGAAGCGTGCGAATCGCCGCATGGCCTACGATGTGAGCCAGCGCTAGGTAGCGGAACCCGAGGCCGATCTCGACATAGATCAATCCGACTTGGGTCATTGACGCGTACGCCAAAGCGCTTTTGATGTCGGTTTGTGTTCGTCCGACGAACGTGGCGTGAACGGCGGTGAGCGCGCCCACGGCGATGACTGCGCCGGCGGCGAGTCCAGACGCTTGCAGAATCGATTCAGCTCGAAGCAACAGGTAGGGCCCCAGATGGATGGACAGCGCGCCGTAGAAGACGGCGCTCGATGGCGTGGGCCCTTCCATCGCACGCGGAAGCCAGCCGGAGAGTGGGAGCTGAGCCGCTTTTCCCATCGACGCCCAAAGGAGAAGCAGGCCGACGATGGTCGCTCCCGCCCAGGTGGAGGGAACGGCGAATCCCGCCCACGGACCGTCTCCGGCGGGGCCCACTTCAGACGTGCCGACCATGAAGTGCAGGGCCACTCCTGCGGCCAGCAAGCCGACATCGCACAGGCGATAGGTCACGAAAGCGCGCAAGCCGTGCTCGACCGGCCCGCGCCGTTCGTGAAAGAACGCGATCAGTAGAGCCGACGTCAATCCGACGAGCTCCCAGCCCAGGAACACGAGATCCAAGCTTCCCGCGAGCACGACGAATTCGACGGCCGCACCAAATATCGCGAGCAGCAGGTAGAAACGCGCAAAGCCAGGTTCTCTATGCAGGTAGCGTCTCGAGAAGGCAGCCACGAGTCCGAGCAGGACAGCGGAGAACATTGCGAACGGGATCGACAGGTGATCCGCGATCAGGTTCCAGTCGAACGAGTAGTGACCCGCGGAGAACCAGCTCCCCAGCGGCACGCGAACTTCGGTGACATCGGCGGCAAGCAACCAGGCTGTGGTGATCGCGCAGGCCGTCGCCGAGGCGGTGAAGCCCAATCCAACAATCGCCACCGTCGTTCGTTCGCTCCAGGGGTGGTAGACCCAAGCGCGCAGTCCCAGCAACGAGACCGCCAAGGCTGGAAAGCCAACGATGCCGAGTATCATCCAGTTGACGGCGGGCTCCATCATGCTCCTCCGTCCGCGATCAGTCCGGCTCGTACGTGTGCGGGGCTCAAATGGCCGCGCCGCCCGGCATAGAAATCCATGGAACGATCCACGACTGCGATCGCCGGGTTCTCTGTGACGTAGGGAACGAAGTGGCCCTTTTCATACACAGCCAAGGCG
>JBATLA010000876.1:0-3038 GCA_049669945.1 Polyangiales bacterium
CTGCAGCGGCGGCGTCTGCCAAGCGGTCTGCGGCGATGGGGTGATCATCTACGGAACCAGCGAGATGTGCGATGACGGAAACACGAGCGACGGAGATGGCTGCTCGAGCACTTGCCAGGTCGAAGACGGGTTCGAATGCGTGCTCGAACCGGTGCCCCTTCCCGACCCGTTGACGATCCCGGTAGTCTACCGAGATTTCCGAAGCTATGAGGCTTCTGACGCGGGGCCCTTCAGCTCGGACTTCAACAACCCGAACGACGGCAGCAGTCAGATCTCGTTTGGCATCACGCTCAAGGAGCTTGACCCGGACGATGGGCGTCCGGTGCTCGATCCGAACGGGAATCTGTACGATGCGAACAATTCCAATACGGGTCCTCCACACACGGCCGATTCGTTCGCGCGGTGGTATCGCACCAGCGAGACGCTCGAAGCCGATGGAAACCTCGAAGTAGTTGGCGAGCTCATGCTCGATTCGCTGGGCGACAACGTCTATCGGTTTGCGAGCAGTGCGTTCTACCCACTGGACGACCCGGCGCTGGCTCCTTTGGCCTGGCCGGCCGAACCCACCTATGGCGAGAGCACCTTCGTCCCGAACGTCGGAGGAGCCGCGCGCAATTTTGGGTTCACGACGGAGGTGCACTACTTCTTCGTCTATCAAGGCGATGAGGTCCTGTCGTTCAGTGGGGACGACGACCTGTGGGTGTTCGTCGATGGCTATCTGTGCCTCGACGTGGGCGGCCTTCACCCGGCGAAGTCCGGGGTGATGAGCTTTGATACGGGCACCACGGACCCAAGCGCCACGCAGCAGGGCATCGTCGACGCGTGCAAAGCGAGACTCGAGACCGACAAGGTATACGAGGTCGCGATCTTCCACGCGGAGCGCCACACCAACGCGTCCAACTTCAGTCTGACTTTGGACGGCTTCGTCACGGAGCGCTCGACCTGCGACTGGGAATGTGGCGACGAGGTCGCGACACGCTTCGAGTTCTGCGATGACGGCGCCGCAGAGAACACCGGCGCGTACGGCCACTGCATGCCGGACTGCTCGGCCCTCGGCCCGCACTGCGGCGACGGCAACATCGACGACGGCTTCGAGGAGTGCGACGACGGCGACAACCTCGGCTCATACAACGGCTGCAATCCGGATTGCACGCTCGGCCCAAGCTGCGGCGATGGCGTCCGCCAGCCGGAGCTGGGCGAGGAGTGCGACGCAGGAGAGCAGAACGGCGAGCCCGGATCGACCTGCAACGAGCAGTGCGAAGTCGAGGTGCAGTAGGCGCTAGCTTAGCGCTGGCCCGGTGTCTCGCTGGGCCAGCACGTACGGTTGGACGATGACGACGGTGAAGCGGTCCTCCGTTTCGTCCCGCCAGGCTGCGATCTGATCCTCTGTCGGCTTGAGGAGCTGCCGGGCCTTCATCCATTGCTGCACGCGCTCGCTGTCGTCTTGGGCAACGGCCAGGGCGACGTCGACGAGCTCGAGGCGAGAGTCGACGAGCACGAGAGCGCCCCGCTTCGCGTGCGCGGCAAGCGGCTTCCAGTCGACACGGTGGACCTCGTTCGTCAGGCGTGCTCTCAGCTCAGCGCTCATCGCTTGGCCGCCATGAAGCTGCGAAGCGGGCGCTTCTGTTGGCCGGCCTCGAAGTTCGACGGTTCCAACCATTGGGTGAGGGCAGATTTCACCGCTGGCCACTCTTCGCCCGTGATTGAAAACCACACCGTGTCTCGATTTCGACCCTTCATCACCATGGCGTTTCGGAAAGTGCCTTCGTAGCGAAAGCCCAGCCGCTCCGCGGCGGCGCGAGAGGGAACGTTACGGCTGTCACACTTCCACTCGTAGCGGCGATACCCGAGCTCTTCGAACGCGCGGTACATCATCAGATACATCGCCTCCGTCGCGGCAGCGCTGCGTTGGAGTGCCGGGGAATAGTGAACGTGACCGACCTCAATCGACCCCTGCTCGGGATTGACGCGCAGGTAGCTCGCCACCCCGATGGCTGCGCCACCCGCTCCTTCGAGAATCGCGAATGGCACGGGGTCGAAGCTTGCTTCCATCGGCCGCACCCACGCCGCGTAGTCCTCGGCGGACTCGAACGGTCCATAGGGCAGATAGGTCCAGTTGGACTCGTCTGGGTGCCCGCCGTACGCCGCAAACAACGGAGCTGCATGGGTATCGGCGACAAGTGGCTCGAGCCGGCAGTATCGGCCGAGCATCGGCGTGCGAGGAGGCGCCCGTCGCGTCCGCCAGCCGTCGACCGGTCCTCCAATCGGCTGCCCAAAGCGATTGACGATCTCGGACACGACGACCCTTAGAGACCCAGCGCCTGGCGCCACTCTTCTTCACGAAAGCCCACAAGGGCGAAGCCGTCACCGATGACCAGCGGCCGCTTGATGAGCTTTCCGTCCGCCGCCAGTGCGCCGAGTGCCTGCTCGTCGCTCATGCTCTTCAGCTTCTCCTTAAAACCACCCTGCCGATAGCTCTGGCCGGAGGTATTGAAGAGCCTGTTCATGGAAAGGCCGGACAGCTTGAAGGCCTTCCTCAGGGCGGCCTTGGAGGGCGGGCTCTGAACGATGTCCCTAGTTTCGTATGCCGCCCTCTCGGCGTCGAGGAACTTCAACGCCTTCCGACAGGTGCCGCACTTGGGGTACTGATAGACGAGCATGCGAAGGCATACCGCGAAAATGAGGAAGTGCGCGCGTTTTCGCGGTTAGTTGGGTAAATACTCGGAAGGAAAGATGTTTTCGAGGGGGAGCATGTCCCCATGGAAATGGGTAAGCTAGCGGCCGCATGAGCGAGCTTGGTTATTGGTCGGCGGCGGATTGTTTGGGGGCGCTTCGGAGCGGGGAGGTGAGCTCGACTGAGTTGGTGGACGCATGCATCGCGCGGATCGAGAGGCTGAATCCGGCGCTCAATGCGGTGGTGGCGAAGGACTACGAGCGGGCGCGGGAGAGCGCTCGGGCTGCCGATGACGCCCGCGCGGACGCCAGGGACCTCGGTCCGCTGCACGGCTTGCCGATGACGGTGAAGGATAGCCTCCAGA
>JBATLA010000877.1:0-3469 GCA_049669945.1 Polyangiales bacterium
GTGTCGTGCAGTGCACGTTCCCCGCGTACCGCGGGCCCTGATCGCCGCTAGTCGAGTGTGCGCCAGCTGTCTCGCGCCGCCGCCTTGGTATGACTCGCGCCAGGAACGTGTGTCGGCGGCGGTGGCAGCTCGGTCACCGAGATTCGCACTAGATTGCTTCCGACTTCGAGAATCGAGAGATCGACTTTCGTCGGGTTGACCTCGGCCCCGCGCACACTGGCGCGTTTGTACACCGCGCCCTTGCCGCGTCGCTCGACGTTGCCGGTGATCATCATCGGGCCGAAGTACGCGAGCACTTTGTCGATCGGTGCGCGCATCCGGTACACATGGGTCACCTCGTCCGCGCGAAAGAGCTCGACGCCTTGGGGAAGTCGGATCCCAGCGATGTACTCGTCCGACGGAATGAGCCGCCCCCCGACACCGAAGACACGCGGCGGCCTCTGCTGCTGCTCTGCGGGCGCTTCTGCCTCAGCCGCTGGTGGCACACCGACCCCTGGGTCGGGCGCCTTGGAGTTCGAGGTACATGCCACGATGGCGGTAAGCAGTAAGAACGATGAGAGGCGGAAGCGCATTCGTGTCACTCCATCGTCTCAGCCATGCCCGACACCGAGGTGAAGCCCTCGGGCGCCGTGATCCCCTCTTCGAGGATCGCGATTGAGAGGCCGCCCGACAATGCAGACGAACCGCTCAAGTGAGCCATCAACTTGAACTCGCGCCCGCTCGTCGCGTACGGCATGGCTAGCGTCGAGCTCGCGCCGGTGAAGGGGTCGGTCACCGTGAAGTCTTGCGTCAGCGTGCACACCGGTTGCTGCGTGACTTGCAGACCGACCAACAGGGCGTTCGACAGGTCAGAAACGTCGTTGTCGTCGAGACATGGGGTCGCGGCGCCGAGCCCGTCCCGCAGCAGCGGAACCAGGTCGCCGGCGCTGGTTGGATCATCGAGATAGGAAACTCCGCATATGCGGCTCGCGCCCAGCGGGCAGGCGTCGATCGCCGTGCCGCCACCAGCCTTGAAGGCGCCAAAGAACACCTGTCCGCCGAAGAGCTCGAGCGGTCCGGTCATCTGCTCGCCCGGATCGAGCTCGATCTCCCAGTTGAGGCGGCCTTCGAGCGTGTCGACGAACCCGTTGCTATCGAAGGTGAGCAGCTCGGTAATGGACACCACCTTGTTGACCGCAGTCGCATCGTCCAACACGTCGATGTTGCCGGTGCCGACCAGGATCACGATTCTTCCTTGCCCGTCGATCGCCAGGGCCGGCGGGTAGTACGTCGGCTCTGCGGCGTCGAAGGCTTCGGCGTAGTACAAGTCGTGCAACGCTTCCGCGTCCCAATCGTCGGGGTCGGGAGACGAGATGTCGACGCGCCAGAGCACGCCGTCGGCGTCGACGGTGTAAGCCACGCTTCCGACGGTGCCGGTGTCACCTCGGAACACCGACACAGCACCGTTGAGCGGGGCTGGGAATACGTCCTCACCAATCTCTCGGATCAGCGTCCCCGTGATCAAATCGATGAAGTAGAGCGAGCGGCCGTGCCGAAGCTCCGGCGGGGACGACGTGGTTCCACGCCAGCAGCGGCGGTCGCTCCGGGGTGTGATCGAGGAGCCCGTGGCGGTGTCCATCCCTTGCGGGAGCTCCGGGCCGCTCGTCGTGTAGGTGCAAGGGCTGGAGCCTTCCACGCCTTGACCTCCGGGCAGCACGACCACGCCGCGAGACTGCCGTGGCTTGAACACCACGGGACCACCCGAGTTGCCGAGCGGCGTCGGGTCCGAGTCTTCGATGAAGATTTGGGCCGCCGTGGGCTGTCCGTACGTGTCGCCGAGGTTCGGGTCCGTGAATTGCCAGAGGAACTCGGGTCTGCAGGGGTTGGTCACGTCGAGGGCAACCATCCCTTGGCCGCCGTTCCGGAAGCTGAGGAACAAGACCGTGCGCCAGACGTTGGTCTGGCCGGCCGGCGAGTCCTCGGTGCCGCCGCTGCCATCGTCCTGCGAAAACGCGCGGACGTCATAGAGATTTCGAACCTGGATGCTGCCGTCGGCGAACCACTGCTTGCTGCCGCCCGCGAGGAGATCGTCGAGGTCGTCCAGGAACATCGGTGGGATGAAACCCCAGAGCTCCGCGCCGGCGTCTTTGTTGTTGGCGCAATCGAACTCTTGCAGGTTGTTGCCCGCGGTGAACGCGGTGCTCTCGTAGTCGTCGGCCAAGAACGCGTGGATGATGCCGTCGTTCGTCGCGGCGTAGATTACGCGCGGGCGCTCGCTGAGCTGCCAACTATTGCCTGCCAGCAGATCCTCGGTCGAATCGGGGCTCTCCTGGTTGGCGAGCCCGAGCCGCCAGTCGTTGTACGAGCGGTCTTCGAGGTCGTCGATCAGCGGTCCCACGATGGCGGGAGTCGAGTGATAGATGTCTCCCAGGCGCTCGTCCTCGCGGTCTGTTCCGGGGACCCCGTGAATCCAATCGACGAGGTCGTCTCGGCCTGACGTGTCGATGCTGCCAGTGCCAAAGAAGTACTCGGGCGACAGGGACTTGCTGAATTCGGCCGCCGGGACATTGCGCACCTCGAGGCCCGTGTCCGCGGGGACGTCGATGCCGTCGTCGGAGAGATCCGTCAGCTTGTCCTCCCCGTTGCCAATGAGATGGGCGTTGATGTCGGCCGGGTCGCTCGGAAGGACGGTCCAAAGATTGCGCGAAAAGCCCGCACCGAACGAAACCGAGGTGTCCGAGCTCCAAGGCTCGATGTTTGCGGGCGCGACGGCCTGGTCGTTGAGCAAGAGGTGGAAGCGGTCCGAGTCTTCGACGTTTTGGGCAACGGGGACCCCATTTTCGCACTCGATTCGGCGCCGTTCGAGGATGCCGTCCCATGGGTCATCGGCGTCGAGTGACACGTTGAAGCCGGAGATGAACTGGGCCTGAACGAGCCCGGGGGTGAGCCCGGTCTGTACCGGCGCTGTGCGGCTCGTGGCTCCCGAGTTCTGTTCGTTCAAGATCAAGCTCAAGGCCGACACGAGCTCGGCGCGGTCTGCGACGAGGTACGCTTCGTCGGTGTCGCCGACTGATGCGATGTCGTCGAGCAACGCTTTGACCGCTGCAACTTCAGTGGGATCGCCGTCCAATGCGAATCCGATGACGTAGAAATTGTCGAGCTCATCGTTCGCGATCATGTCCGACACGGTGTCTTGAATTTCGCGGTACGGGCAGCCCGTCGCTCCGACCGGTTGGCCGAGTGCCTCGCAGTTGACAGGGCTCCCACGCATGTCGCCGTTTGGAAAACCGTCCGTAATCAGAACCGCGCTTCGCGGACGGCAGCCGTAGTATGGGTCGCCGGGGCCCGGGTCGGCGGTCTTCCGGGTGATGTCAGCGTCGGTTTGGAGGAATGTTTGGAGGTCGTCGACCAACGCTGCGGTCGGCGTGGCGCCAAAAGGCCGGAGTGGGTTCTTGCCGAGCCCCGAATCGCCCAGCACGGTCGCCTGAAT
>JBATLA010000878.1:0-4901 GCA_049669945.1 Polyangiales bacterium
TAGTGACTCAGATCCGAGCTGATCACGATGACGGTCTCGTCGCCGCCCCAGAGCGCGTCGAGCGCTGTGCGCACCTCGGCGGGCGTCGCGCGCCCGATCGCCATCGGCAACACGGCGAAGGTGCCCAAGACCACCTGCAAGAAGGGAAGCTGCACCTCGAGGGAGTGCTCCCAGTGATGCGCATCGTCCAAGGTGTGCACGAAGGGCAAGGCGAGCGCCTGACGGCGCGAGGTTTCGTCGATGGGAACCCGTCCAAGGGGAGTTTCAAACGCGGTGCTGCTCGGGACAGAAAGTCCTTCGAACGGTACGTGGTGACTTGGGCCGAGGAGCACGATCCGCTCGACGATCTGCGCGCCGGGTTCGAGCGTCAGATAGGCCTGCGCGGCCACGGGGCCGGAGTACATGTAGCCGGCGTGCGGAACGATGAGCGCCTTGGGCCACGGTTCGTCGGGTGAAGCGGGCGCAAGGGATTCGCGCGCGCCTTCCAGATGCTCGCGCACGAGCGCGCGCAAGGATTGCGCGTCCGCCGGATAGAACGAACCTGCGACTGCAGGAGGTCGAATCGTAGCCACAGGCTGACTCTGGGCACGCTTAGGTTCTTGTCAACGCGCAGCCTTGTCACGCGCTGCCGGAGTGCGCATCGTGATCTTGATGCAGAGGCCTTCCTCGACGATGAAGACTGCGTACTGGAGCCGTCTCGACGATGGACGGATCGCTTGCGACCTGTGTCCGCGCGCGTGCAAGCTCAAGGAGGGCCAGCGCGGCCTTTGTTTCGTCAGGGCGCGCGAAGACGACGAAATCGTGCTCACGAGCTACGGGCGTTCGAGCGGGTTCTGCGTCGATCCCATCGAGAAGAAGCCGCTGAACCACTTCCTTCCGGGCACGCCCGTGCTTTCGTTCGGCACCGCCGGCTGCAATCTGACGTGCAAGTTCTGCCAAAACTGGGACATCAGCAAGTCGCGGGAGATGGACACACTCGCCGTATATGCAGGCCCGGAGGAGATCGCGGCGGCAGCGGAGCGCATCGGCTGTCGAAGCGTGGCATTCACCTACAACGATCCGGTCATCTTCCTCGAATACGCGCGCGATGTCGCGGCCGCGTGCAAGGAGCGCGGGCTTCGAACCGTCGCCGTCACTGCGGGCTACATCAACGAGGAGCCGCGACGGGACTTCTTCTCGTTCATCGACGCGGCAAACATCGACTTGAAGGCATTCGACGACGCGTTCTATCAACGCGTGTCCGGCGGCCGCCTCGGGCCCGTGCTCGACACGCTGCGCTACCTTCGCCACGAGACGAACGTCTGGTTCGAGATCACCAACTTGGTGATCCCCGGCTACAACGATTCCGACGAGACCATCGACGAGATGGCCCGTTGGATCGTCGACCAGTTGGGCCCCGACGTGCCGCTTCACTTCTCGGCCTTCCATCCGAGCTACAGGATGCGGGACGTCGCGCCGACGCCGAGAGCGACGCTACGTCGCGCGCGCGACATCGCGAAGCGCGCCGGCGTGCGGCACGTGTATCTCGGGAACGTTCACGACCGCGATGGAGACACGACCTTCTGCGCGAACTGCGACACCGCGCTGATCGAGCGGAATTGGTACGAAATTCTAAGCTGGAATCTCGACGGCGACGCCTGCCCGAAGTGCGGCGTCAGCTGTCCGGGGGTGTTCGAGCGCCGGGCAGGCACATGGGGAGCACGGCGTCTGGCGGTCCAGCTCGGGGGGGATGGGATGGTGATTTCCTGAGCTCAGGCGGCCGAGATTCGCTCCTGCACGGGCGCCATCGTCTTGCCGACGAAATCGAGCACCGCGCGGATCCGCGCACTGTCACGAAGATCTTTGTGAACCGCCTGCCAGATCTGACGGGGCTCCGGTGCGCCTTCGAGCGGAACGCGTCTCAAGTGATGGTCGTGGTCGGCGACGAGACACGGAAGCAGCGCGATCCCCGTGCCGGCCACAGCAGCCGAATAGATCGCCGATACGCTGTCCGATCGCAAGGCGAGATGCGCGCCGTCCATTCGCGCTTCGAGCCAATCGTTCTCGCGGCGGAAGGGACGCGTGTTGGCGAACATGATCAACTGGTGCCCTCCGAGCGAGTCCTTAGGCAGACCGAATCGGTCGATGTAGTCGAGCGACGCATACAGGCCTAGATGGATGAAGGAGAGGCGCTTGATGATTAGGTCCTCTTGGGTTGGACGGGCAAGACGCAAGGCGATGTCTGCCTCGCGTCGCGCGAGGTTGACATCGAGGTTCGTGCAGTTGAGCTCCAGTTGAATCTCCGGGTACCGTTGGCGGAAGCGGCGGAGGTGGGGCGCGATGAATCGAGTGGTGAGCATCTCCGTGGCCGTGAGACGGACGATGCCTTCGAGCTTCTGGTCCTCGCCCGCCACGTCGCGCTCGACCCCCAGCGCCTCTCGTTCGATGCGCTCCGCGCGTGGCAGCAGTCGGTGTCCGGCTTCTGTCAGCACGTAGCCGGTTGGCGTTCGATCGAAGAGTCGCGCCCCGAGCCCCTCTTCGAGCTTCACGAGCCTCCGGCCGACCGTGGTTGGGTCCAGCGTAAGTGCAGCCCCCGCTGCGGCGAGGGTGCTCTGCCGGTGGAGCGTCAGAAAATACCGCACATCGTCCCAGTTAAACATGGGCTGCAGCTTCGCAGGCACTAAGCCCATTTGCAACTGCAGAAATGCGTTTCGAGCCTGCGCCCAAGTGCGCTCACCTCGTCCTAAAGCATTCATATCACAGACGAAAGGAGTGACTCATGCACATCGTCAGCCAAATGAACCCTGATCTCTATGCACGCGCCCGGCAGAGGCAGAGCGAGCTGTGGGACCGGATCATCAACCTGTTGAGTGGGGAATGGGAGCGCAGCTGGAGTCCCACTTGGAGGGTCGACCCGGCCGTGCTCCCCGAGGAGGTCATGGAAGACCTCAACCACGGGCGAGGGTGACGCTCATACCAGAATAATCTGTTAGCATAGTAATTCGGGTGTTGAGGGAGACGCGATGACTCGAACTATGCGACTTGGGCTAGCGGTGTTGACCATCATCTGGATGAGCGCCGTGGGCTGTGGTGGCGGCAACACCCCGAACGGGAGCGTGGCGCCGAAAATCACATCGACACCGCCGACGACGGCGACCGTGGGAGTGCCGTTCAACTACACGGTGACGGTCGAAGGGATGACGCCCATCGCGTTTGAGGTGCTCTCCGGTCCGCCTGGATTCGAGGTGCACCCGAGCTCGGGCATCGTGACCTGGGTCCCGAGCGAAGAGGGTACCGAGTCGATCGAAATCAGTGCGACGAACCTCGCGGGAAGCGACGCGCAAGCGTTCGATGTCGACGTCGAAGGCCTGAGCGGCCCTGTGTTCACGACCGACCCGCCGACCGAAGCGACCGTGGCTGCGCCCTATGCGTATGACCCCATGGTGGTCGCGGAAGGCCCGGTGTCCTGGAGCGCGCCCACGGCGCCGGCGGGACTGACGATCGACAGAGAGACTGGGGCCGTACGCTGGACTCCAACCCCGGACGAGGTCGGCGAGCAAGATGTGGTGATCCGCGCGTCGGAGAACGACAGCGGCCGGTCGACCGAGCAGTCGTTCACCGTAACGGTGATCGATACAGGCGGACCCGCGGTGATTACCTCGACCCCACCCACTCGCGTGTACGCAGGCGAGGTGTGGATCTACGCGGCAAGCGCGGCAGGCGCCCCCACGATTCAATGGACCGCCGAAACACCGTCGAGCGGCACACCCGCGGAAGGCGTGACGATCGCGACCGACCCTGCGGAAGGCGCCGACGTCACGGTGGAATGGGACACGGGGTCGGTATCGCCCGGCGACTACAGCGTGGCTCTTCAGGTCTCGAACGGACTCGGTGATCCGAACACGCAGGAGTTCGTCGTCAGGGTCGACCCGCGGCCTCCGGTGCCCGAGATCGACCTGGTGACGACGCCACCACCCACCACGGTGTTTGTCGGGACGACGTACGCCTACGACGTCAACCTCGTGCCTGGCACCGGAAGCACAGGCGTGGTGTTCAGCCTAGTAGGCCCGAGCGTGCCGGCGGACCTCGCGATCACCATCGACGCCGAGACAGGCGAGGTCAGCTTCACGGCTTCCGATTCGAATGGCGCAATCGAGTACAGCTACACCGTTCGTGCACAGAACGCTCTCGAGCAAGGCGACGAAGCGACGATCAGCGTCGACGCCGTCTTCCCCCCGGCGACGCCCGTCTTGACGGTCACACCGGACACCATGTTCACGCTCGAAGTCGGCGAAAGCTTCCCAGGCGCTGCGGCCATGGCGACGGGCAACCCGCCCCCCGCGCTGAGCATCTCGGGCGCGCTCCCCGACTTCGTCGAGTTCGATCCCATGACAGGCTTGCTGTCGGCGTCGTCGACCAAGCCGGCACCGGTGGAAGCCGACATCGGCGCGCACAGCTTCGACATCGTAGCGACCAACACCGAAGGCACGGATAGCGTCACCATCGACATCGCGGTGATTGCGGCGCCGCCTGCGGTGGATTCGATCACACCCGCGGCGGGACGTCGCCAATCGGACGTGCCGGTCCTCGTGCGTGGGGCGGGATTCGTCAGCGCAGCAACGCCAGCGATTCGCCTCGAGCTCGGCGGGTACAGCGAGACGCTCGCGACCGCTTTCATTGACGCCAACACCTTGAGCGCGGTGGTTCCGACCGATGCCTTGCGTCCGTCCGGCGTCTACGACGTGGTCGTCGACCAGGGCTCCGCCACGACGCTCGCAAAGCGTTTCACGGTGACCGAAGGCGACGGGTCCGCGTTGAGTGGCACAATCAGCAGCGACACCACCCTGACGGCGCTCGGGAGCCCGCACGTGGTCACGGGCGTCGTACGGGTCGAAGGCGGCGCGACCTTGACCCTCGAGCCC
>JBATLA010000879.1:0-6101 GCA_049669945.1 Polyangiales bacterium
CGGAGAGCTCAGTGACCTCGCTGCTTGGTGCGCTGCCAATGCCCCAGGCCTTCGCGCCATCGACGTATCGGGCGCCCCCTACGATGGCGGCGGCGCGAGCGCGGTCCAAGAGCTCGCGTACACCGTCGCCACGGGCATCGAGTATCTTCGCCAACTCACCAACGCCGGCCTGAGCCTCGAAGACTCGGCGCGTCAGATTGGATTCAGTTACTCGGTTTCGGGCGATTTCTTCACGCAGATTGCGAAGCTTCGCGCGGCTCGTGCGTTGTGGGGCAAGGTCATCGTTGCGGCCGGCGGGGAACGGGGCGCAGCTGCCATGCCGATCCATTGCCGAACCTCCCGCTTCACGATGACGACACGGGATCCGTGGGTGAACATGCTTCGCGTGACCGCGGAATGCACCGCGGCGGTGCTCGGGGGCGCGCAGAGCGTGGCGACGCAGCCGTTTGATGCCGTCATCGGACCTCCAGACGAGCTCGCGCAGCGCGTCGCCCGCAACACACAAATCGTGCTGCGTGAAGAGTCGCATCTCGGTGCGGTAGCCGACCCCGCTGGTGGCAGTTGGTTCGTCGAGACGCTCACCGACCAGCTTGCTCGCGCAGCGTGGGCGGAGGTCCAGTCGATCGAAGCCGCAGGCGGCATCGTGAAGGCGCTTGGCTCGGGGCGCATCGTCGATGCGATTGAAGAGGTTGCAAAGATGCGCCAGCAGTCGATTGCCAAGCGCAAGGCGCCGATCGTTGGCGTCAGCGAGTTCCCGAACGTCGGCGAGGAGGCGGTGCGCCGCGAGCCGGTTCCGCAGGACGAGGTCAAGCGTATGCTTCGCGCAGGCCTCGATCAGCTCGACGTGGGCGCACATCGAGACGTCTTGCTCGGACTGGCGGGACAGGTGAACGATCCCGAGCGCGCGCCAGGGGCGCTCACGGACGCGTGCGTCGCTGCGACCACCTCCGGCACCGACATCTACAGCGTCGCCGCCGTTCTTCAGCACGGTCAGCCGGACTTCCACGTCGAGCCAATCGCGCAATGGCGGGCCGCCGAGGGATGGGAGCGACTGCGCACACGAAGCGACCAGAACGAACCCCGTCCTGCCGCATTCATGGCCAACCTCGGGGCGATCCCGTCTCACAAAGCGCGTTCTACGTGGGCCCAGAACCTTCTCGGGGCGGCTGGCGTGAGCTCGACCGCGAACGACGGGTTCGATGACCCTCAAGCCCTCGAGGCTGCCTGGACAGAATCGCGCACGTCCCTAGCCGTCATCTGCGGCAGCGACGAGGACTACGTGACCATGCTGGAGGCCGCCGTCGCAGCGCTGAAGAGGGCGGGATGCCCGGTGGTCTTGGTCGCCGGACGGCCGGGTGAGCGCGCGGGCGCGTTGCGTGAGGCCGGCGTGAGTGACTTCGTCTTCGTTGGCGCCGACGTGCTCCGCGTGATGACCGATGTCCTCGATTCGGTAGGAGTAGACCGATGAGCCGCTTGCCCGACTTCAGCCAACTGGATTTCGACTCCATGGGTGGCGAATCCCAGTCGCTAGCCGACTGGGAGGCGCTTGCGGGCGCGGCCGGGTAACGGCGTTGGAAGACGCCCGAAGGCATCGCGGTGAAGCCCGTGTACTCGGCAGCAGATCTCGACCCGGTGACCCATCTCGACACGATGCCCGGCCTGCCGCCCTTCCTGCGCGGTCCTTATTCGACGATGTACGTGCAGCGGCCCTGGACAGTCCGGCAGTACTCGGGTTTTTCGACGGCCGAGGCCAGCAACGCCTTCTACCGTCGCAACCTTGCGGCGGGTCAGAAGGGCCTCTCGATTGCTTTCGATCTCGCGACCCACCGCGGCTACGACTCGGACCATCCGCGCGTGGCCGGTGATGTGGGCATGGCGGGAGTCGCCATCGATTCGATCAAGGACATGCGGATCCTGTTCGACAGCATCCCCCTCGATCAGATGAGCGTCTCCATGACCATGAACGGCGCCGTGCTGCCCATTCTGGCGCTTTACGTCGTTGCTGCGGAAGAGCAGGGGGTTCCGCCCGAGAAGCTCACGGGCACCATTCAGAACGACATTCTGAAAGAGTTCATGGTCCGCAACACGTACATCTATCCGCCGACGCCTTCAATGCGGATCATTGCGGACATCTTCAAGTACACGGCCGCGAACATGCCGCGCTTCAACAGCATCAGCGTGAGCGGTTACCACATGCAGGAAGCGGGTGCGACGCAGGACCTCGAGCTCGGCTACACGCTCGCGGATGGCCTCGAGTACATCCGCACCGGGTTGGCCACCGGCCTCGGTATCGACGAGTTCGCGCCGCGCATCAGTTTCTTCTGGGCGGTCGGCACGAACTTCTTCATGGAGGTCGCGAAGCTTCGCGCGGGGCGCCTGCTTTGGGCGAAGCTAATCGAGCAATTCGGCCCGAAGAACCCAAAGAGCATGGCGCTTCGAACCCATTGTCAGACCTCGGGTTGGAGCCTGACCGCCCAGGATGTCTACAACAACGTGGTTCGAACCTGCATCGAGGCGATGGCGGCGACGCAAGGACACACGCAGAGCCTCCACACCAACTCGCTCGACGAGGCGATTGCACTTCCGACGGACTTCAGCGCGCGCATTGCTCGGAACACACAACTCTACCTGCAGCTCGAGAGCGGGACGACGCAGGTGATCGACCCGTGGGGCGGCAGCTACTACGTCGAGCGCTTGACGCACGAGCTCGCGCTCGCGGCGTGGGGGCACATCAAGGAGGTCGAGGAGCTCGGCGGGATGACCAAGGCGATCGAAGCCGGCTTGCCCAAGCTTCGGATCGAGGAGGCCTCCGCGCGCACCCAAGCCCGCATCGACTCGGGGCAACAGACCATCGTCGGCATCAACAAGCACCGCCTCGACAAGGAAGACCACCTCGAGGTGCTCAAGGTCGACAATACTGCCGTTCGCGAGGCGCAGATCGCGCGCCTGCGGGAGCTCCGAGAGGAGCGGGACGAGGCCGCGCTCCGGCCGAAACTTGAGGCATTGACCAAGTGCGCCGAAACTGGGGAGGGCAACCTGCTCGAGCTTGCGATCGACGCAGCCAGGCAGCGAGCTACCGTGGGCGAGATCAGTGACGCGCTCGAACGAGTGTGGGGGCGATACCAGGCGACGATTCGGAGTATTGAAGGCGTGTATCGAAGCGAAGTCGGCAAGAATTCGGAAGCCGTCGATCAGGTGAGGGCCAGAAGCGACGAGTTCCTGCGCAAGCATGGCCGCAGGCCCCGCATTTTGGTGGCCAAGATGGGCCAAGATGGTCACGATCGCGGTCAGAAGGTGATTGCCACGGCGTTTGCTGACCTTGGTTTCGACGTCGACATCGGGCCGTTGTTCCAGACGCCTGAGGAGAGCGCCAAGCAAGCCGTCGAGAACGACGTGCACATCGTCGGCGCGAGCTCCCTGGCGGCCGGGCACCTGACGCTGGTGCCGAAGCTCCATCAGGCGCTCAAGGATCTCGACCGCGAAGACATCTTGGTCGTCGTGGGCGGAGTGATTCCGCCGGAGGACTACGAAGCGCTCCGCGATGCGGGCGCCGTCGCGATCTTCGGACCGGGAACCGTCATCGCGGAAGCGGCGATCGAGCTGCTCGAGCGACTCGACGCGCAACTCGGAGGGGCGTGAAACGCCTGGATGCGCAGGCGTATGTCGATGGTGTCCGCGGCGGCGACCGCGCGGTCCTCGCCCGGGCGATCACCCTGATCGAGAGTGAGCAACCGGCGCACGCCGAGTTGGCCCAAGAGGTGCTGGAAGCGCTCTTGCCTGCGACCGGCGGCGCCTGCCGCGTGGGTGTCAGCGGGGTTCCCGGCGCCGGGAAGAGCACCTTCATCGACGCGCTCGGCACGTCGCTCACCCGCCAAAGCCACCGCGTGGCGGTGCTTGCGGTCGATCCGACGAGCAGTGTCAGTGGCGGTAGCATCCTCGGAGACAAGACGCGGATGGCGGCGCTCTCGAACGATCCCGATGCTTTCATTCGCCCTTCACCGACGAGTGGAACACTGGGCGGGGTCACACGAAAGACCCGAGAGACGATCTTGCTCTGCGAGGCAGCGGGGTTTGACGTAGTGCTGGTCGAGACCGTCGGCGTGGGGCAGTCCGAGACGATCGTGGCCGGCATGGTGGACTTCTTTCTCGTGTTGATGATCGCGGGAGCGGGCGATGAGCTTCAGGGCATCAAGCGCGGGATCATCGAGGTTGCGGACATGCTGGCTATCAACAAAGTCGATGGCGACAACCGCGCTCCTGCGATCCGGGCTCAAGCGTCATACCAGAGCGCGTTGCGGTTGATGCGCCCGGGGAACGTGCCCCCGGTCGTCACGTGCAGCGCTCTCGAGAAGACGGGCTTGGACGAGCTCTGGACGCTCGTCATGACGGAGTGGAACCGGATGGAGGGCAGCGGCGAGCTGCAGCGCAAGCGGCAGTCGCAGCAGGTCCGTTGGATGTGGGACATGATCGAGGACGGGCTTCGCAAAGCGCTTCGCGGCGACCCCGACTTGTCTGCGTTGATTTCGGACTTGGAGCAGGCGGTCGGGCGCGGTCAGGCTAGCCCGAGCGCTGCTGCTTGGCGCGTGCTCGCGCGCTTTGCGGATCGAGCACGCGACGCGCTCAAGCGCGGCTGAGCTCGTCCGCGGAGTCGGCTTCCCCGGCCGCGGACTTTCCAATGGGCTTGGGTGTCGGGCCGAGCAGCTCCGACATCCAGCGAAGTTGTTCGCTGTGCGCGAGGGCGTGCTTGATCACCATCGTGAGTGGTGCAGAGACGAGCGCGCCCACGGGGCCCAGCAACCATCCCCACATCACCATCGACACGAGGACGACCAGCGCGGAGAGTCCGAGCGCATCGCCCATCACCCGCGGCTCGATCGCGCCGATGGCGAGGTTGATCGCGCCGAACCCAGCGGCGACGACGACCGCTTCTGCTGGACCGAGCTGCAGCAGTGCAAGCGCGATGGCGGGCACGGACGCGATGATCTGGCCCACGTTCGGGATGTAGTTGAGGAGATAGGCGAGCAGGCCCCACAAGAGGGGCACATCGACGCCCCGCCACCAGCACCACGCGAAGACGAGCAGGCCCGTGAGCAGACTGAGGACGGTCTTGGCGACCAAGTAGGTGTTGACCTCCCGCGCGGCAGCGGAGAGCTCCTGGATCTGGCTCGGGGTCGCGATCCTCGCGAGCTTCTCGCGCAGCCCCGTCGCCTCGAAGAGCATGAACGCGACGATTAGCAAGACGAGGACCATCTGCGACACGAGTGTTGCGGCATACTGCGCCATCACCGTCGCCATGTTGATCATCCAGGTTGGCTCGGAGAAGTCGTAGACAGACTCGAGGTAGATGCCGCGGGCAGCGAGCCAGAGCTCGGCCTCGTTCATTCGGCCCGACAACATCAGGGCATAGTCGGGCACACGCTCGGTGAAGGTCGCGACCGCGCCTGCGAGCGGGATCCCCAATGCGGCGCCGGCCGCGACATCGAGCAGAAGCCCGGCGAGAACCGCGACGAGCGTAGGCACACCCTTGTCACAAGCCCACATGACGATCGGCGCGGTGACGATCGCGATGAATGAGGCGACCAACACGGGGACGAGCAGAGGCGCAGCGAGCTTGATCCCTGCTCCGATCACGACGATCGAAGCGACAATGAGAATGATCCGCGCGCCTCGGCTGACAGCCATCCGAACAATGTAGCGCGAATTACGAAGTGGCGCGATCCACGAGCTCCAGCTCGGTGCCCCTGACGCGCAAAGCGGCGGTTCCATCGATGATTGAGGAGAGCTCGCCCCCGACGAGCTGGTGCCGCCAACCGTCCGAGAGGCGAGACACCTGCCCGAGGACCAAGTTGGTGACGTCGTCACGCGTGCCGAGAACGGTGATGTCGAGATCCTCCTCCAAGGCGCGTTGCGCGAGCCATGCCAGGCACAGCGCGATTACGCCATCGACGTTCGGGAGGTTTGCGGGCTTCTGCGGAGGGAGCCGAACATCGCTCCTTGGGAGGCGAACGCCTCGTTGAACGGCCGCAAGCAAGGCTTCGGTGTGCCTGAAGCGCCGGGCGTCGAAGTTGCGAATGCCGCGAAGCTGGCCCGCGTCGCGTACA
>JBATLA010000880.1:0-2184 GCA_049669945.1 Polyangiales bacterium
AGAACCACAGCAACGCCGCCCACGACCAAGTACCGAACCTCGGTATCGTCGAAAGCTCGAAAGATGTCGGTGAGAGATCCCTATTTACATCTGGCATTTGTGACATTGTCATAAGAATGTCCGGCGACGCGTTCTGCCCTTGTTCTTTGGAGGTGTTCCCATCGATACCCGTCCGCGAAACCGTTTGAGAATCATCGAAATCAGGTGAACGGCAACCTCTTCGATTCCCACCGCCTCCACCCAACAAGCGCAACGATTGCCGAGGGTCCGCGTTCCGAGAAACGCCTTTGTCATCTGAGATGAGCTCAGTAGGACTTGGGCAAGTCGAGCGTGTGCTGCGCGACGAAGTTCAGAATCATCTCGCGGCTCACCGGCGCGATACGCAGGGTGCGCGCCAAGCCCCAAAACAGGACGAGCCCGTACTCTTCGGACATGCCGTTTCCGCCATGCACTTGAATGGCCGTGTCGACCGCTCGGGTCGCCGCTTCGCCAGCCGCATACTTGGCCATGTTGGCGGCCTCGCCGGCGTCCTTGCCGTGATCGAAGAGCCAGGCGGCCTTCATGGTCATCAGGCGCGCGAGCTCCACCTCGATCTTGGACTCGGCCAGGGGATGGGCGATGCCCTGATGGGTTCCGATAGGCTTGCCCCAAACGGCACGTTCGTTGGCATAGCGACTGGCCTGCTCGATCGCATGGAGCGCACCCCCGTTGGCCAGCGCGGCAACTAGGATGCGCTCGGGATTGAGGCCGACGAAGACTTGAGAGAGCCCCTGGCCTTCGTTCCCAAGCAGTCGGTCTTGGCTCACGACAACGTTGTCGAAAAACAGCGTGAACTGGCGGTCGGCACCCTGGATCTGCAGAGGGATCAGCGTTTTGTCGAGACCTGGGGCATTCGAATCGACGATGAAGAGGGACAGACGTCCACGTCCGTCCTCTGTGCCACCCGTCCGCGCCACGACGAGGATCGCCTCCGCATCATCGGCGCCCGAGATGTAGTACTTGGTCCCGTTGAGAACCCAGTCCTCGCCATCCTTCACAGCCGCGGTTTCGAGCCGATGCGAGTTGGAGCCGGCGTTGGGCTCGGTGATGGCGAAGGCCATCTTCATTTCGCCCGACGCGAGCCGGGGCAACCAACACGCCTTCTGTTCTTCGGTTCCAAAGCGCGCGATCAGTGTCGCGCAGATCGCCGGAGACACGACCAAGAGGAGCAACGGACACCCGGCAGCAGCTAGCTCTTCACAGACGATCGCGAGCTCGTAGATCCCAAGACCGCCGCCGCCGTACTGCTCGGGCGTATTGACACCGATGAATCCGTGCCGCGCGACCTCGTCCCAGAGCTCATCCGGCGAAAGCCCTGCCCTTGCTTTCTCCGCGATGTACTCGCGCCCGTACTTGCGTCCGATCTCCCGAACCTGTTGCCGCAGCATCTGCTGCTCTTCAGTCTCTATGTACGACATTCGCCGGTCGTATCAAGAAGCGAGCGCTTCGTGGTGCTCACAATTGCAGGGTCGGCCAGCTCTGTTGCTGGGCCGCCCGAGCGAGCTAGAATCTACGATTCGAGACGTGAACCCCGGTGCGGCTAGTCGAAACAACGACCGTTGGCGAGCGCTCGACCTGCTGCGACTCGTTGCCGTGGTGCTCATGGTGCAAGGTCACGTGTTCACCGCGCTCCTCGACAGAGGGCTACGTCATGGGCCGTGGTACATCCGGCACAGTTACGTTCATGGCTTGACTGCGCCGATATTCTTCTTTGCGTCCGGCTTGGCCTTTGGGGTCGCCACCCTTGGCAACTGGTCAGACCATACGCACTGGGGCCCATCGGCAAAGCGCCGCTTCGGGCGGTATGGTTGGTTGCTCTTCATCGGCTACATGCTCAGCCTTCCCAAGTTGAGCTTTCGCGAGTTGTGGACATCCGCATCGCCCGACACCATCCGGATGTTTTTCCGTGTGGACGCCCTCGAAAACATCGCGGTCTCGCTGTTCCTCGTGCAAGGGCTCGTCTGGCTCAACAAGAAGCAGCTGCCGTTCATAGGGACCGTCACGGTTCTCGGGACGGCCCTCGTTTCGAGCGCGCCTGCGGTATGGCGGCTTCCGGTCGAACGCTGGCTTCCGATCGGTCTCGCCGCGTACATCAACATCGACACGGGGTCGATCTTTCCTTTGTTTCCCTGGACTGGTTTTCTC
>JBATLA010000881.1:0-1895 GCA_049669945.1 Polyangiales bacterium
CACCCGGTAGTCGGGCGTGTGGTGCTCCTGTCGGAGGATCACCTTCGCTGGGTCGATCCAGGAGTCGATTCCGAAGGCGAGTCCGAAGGCGCGCTCCTCATTCTCGGGCACACCGCACAGGGCGTTCAGGTAGCAATTGTAGCCTCCTTTTCCTGGCCCGGTCTCGATCACGTCGAACTCGGTCATCAGCTCCAGCCCCCGCCGGCTGTACAGGCTTCGATCGTGGTGCACGAGAGTGTGGATATGATTCGCGCGCCATGCAGCAAAGCGCCGGCTCTCGGCCTCGGTGGGATCTTCGAGTAACTCCAGAGTCTGGTCTGGAGGCGCAGCGAATACGATCTTGTCGAAGTGTCGCGCCTCTCCCGTGGCCATCTGTACCTTCACCCCGCGCTCGTTGCGCGCCACGCGAGCCACACTGGCATCGGTGTGCACCGTACCCGAGAGGCGCTCGACGATTCGACCCAGGTAGTCCCAAGACCCGCCGCGCAGGCTCACCCACGCCTCCGCGTGCTCGAAGGCGCGCAGCATTGGGATCGTGAGGCCCGCAGGCATCTGCCGTACCCGTTCGTAGGGGATCGAGTAGGCGTAGGTGGCGAGCAGTGCGGCCCAGCGATCTGTGTCCGCATCGGTGAGCAGATCCCCGAGCGTGAGTCTGTCGAGCGAGGCCTCGGGTAAGGAGGTTCTTCGGTTGAAGCGGACCTCTTGCATGCGAAGCTCGAGCAGGTCGAGGAACTTCCTCAGCCGCTCCCGAAGCGAGCCCGGAGACCGCTTCATCGAGCCAGGCGAGAGGTGGTGCACCCCATCATGGGTCCAGAAGGTCGTAGTGCCGGGGACCGGTCGCGTCACGCAGCCAAGAGAGTCGAACAAACGCATCAGCGTCGGAAAGTTGTGCCGTTCGAACTCGATGACGCCGGCGTCCAGGATCAACCCCGGCCCAAGATCACAATCTACGTTGCGGTTGATGGTGCGCACATGGCCGCCGAGAATCGGCGCCTTCTCGAAAATGGTGACGTCGTGCGCCCCGTCCAGCAGATGAGCGGTCACGAGGCCGGCGCTGCCGCCACCAACGATTGCAATCTTCAAGCCGTCATCCTATGGCTTCTCGTTCTTGTGTATGGCCTCCATGCCCTGTCAGCCTCGACTCGTCGACGCTACCATGGCGCGGCAGGTGTTCAATCTAAGCGCTGCAGGAAGACGTTGGTGCTTCGCTGGCGGGTTTCGCCGCTGGTTCAGTCAGCTGCTTCTCGTCCTAAGCGGGCGTCGCAAGCACGAACTAGGTGCTGTCCCGCATGCTAGGCTCACGTCATGACGTCGAGCACGAGCTGGATCGTTGCCGGTGTGCTCGCTGGAGCACTTTCGCTTTGGCTCGTCAAGCTTCAAGCCAAGCGCTTGGCCGGGCGTTGGCCAGCCTACGAAGCCCAAGTGTGGGGCATCGCCTTGCTGGTGGCGGCGGCCATCTACGTCGGCTTTGCGTTGCTCAACGGTGCGGACACGCGCTGGACCGCCATCGAGATTGCGGGCTTGGCGGGTTACGGCTTGGTCGCGCTCGTCGGCATCAAGAGATGGCCGCTGCTTCTGGGCCCAGCATGGCTCGCGCATTCGCTCTGGGCCCAGCTGCTGCATGCCGGCGGGCACCCGGCGTTCGTTCCCGAATGGTACGTCCCGCTGTGCTTGGGCTTCGACATCGTTGTGGGCATCACGCTCATGGCGACCTTACGGTACAAGCCCAAGCGCGCGCTGTTCGGGTTTGTGAAAGAGCCGGAGCGTTAGCGTGTCTTCTCGTTCCTCAAGACCTTGTCCGCCGGCGAGATGTGAGCCGCGATGATGGCTAAGGTGACGCAGCGGGCAGAACCCGGACCCTTGGCTGCGTTGCCGACGGTTCGCCAAGCCTGAAT
>JBATLA010000882.1:0-1529 GCA_049669945.1 Polyangiales bacterium
TGGTCACACTGCACCGAGGCCACGACCTCTACTCGCAGGGGTTGCCGCGGGCCGCCATCTCGACGCTCCTGGCGGGCGTCCCGCCGGTCGATGGCATGCAGAACATCGACTTGAGTGAAATCCCGAAGCGCATCGAGCCGGCCATGCACCCGCCTCCGGTGTACGCCCCCCACGTCGCCCTCGGCGACGCGGCGCAGAACCTCCACTACGCCTCGATTATCGCCCGAACGACCGGCTCGGCTCTGCTCGAGCGCCAATTGTCGAGCCTGTCCGATGCACTCGGACCGGTTGAGCCCAAGTTTGCGACCATCCCAGGTTCTCCTGATAACCTTTGAGCGATGCGTCACCGCAGCCACGGCGACGGCGTCTTTCACGCCGAGCAGTTCAAGCGTTGTGGGGCGGATTGCGTCTTCGAGGCGGGCGTCTTGGTCTTTCACCCGGAGAACATCGAGCTCGGTGCCAACGTCTACGTTGGCCACCATGCGATTCTCAAGGGCTACTACAAGAACTCGATGCGCATCGGTGACGAGACCTGGATCGGCCAGCAGGCATTCCTGCATAGCGCCGGCGGCATCGACATCGGCGCCCGCGTCGGCATCGGACCCGGCGTCCGAATCATCACATCCGCCCATGCCGAGGCCGGCCGTGACATTCCAATTCTCAGCTCGCCCGTCGAGCTCGGTCCGGTGATCATCGAAGACGACTGCGACCTCGGCGTCGGCGCGATCGTGCTTCCCGGAGTGCGCATTGGCCGAGGCGCGCAGATCGGCGCAGGAGCGGTCGTCACGGAAGACGTTCCGCCCTACTCTGTCGCGGTCGGCGTCCCGGCAAAGGTGACGCGGGAGCGTCCGCGATGAGCGACCCGGACCTCAGCGTGATTATCTTCGCGTTCAACGAAGAGGCCAACATCGGGCCGGTTCTAACGGAGATCCGCGCTTGGCTCGAGGCTCACGAACCGACTGCGGAGCTCGTCTTCGTGGACGACGGCTCATTGGACGACACATCCTCGGAAGCGGCCAAGGCGCTCGACGGATTCCCACACCAACTGGTGAGGCACGACGACAACCGCGGCATTGGCGCGGCTCTCAAGAGCGGCGTCCGTGCCGCCAAAGGCCGGTGGGTCACGTTTCTACCGGCCGACGGTCAAATTGCCCCTGACGCGATAGGCACGCTCCGCGCAGCAGCCACCGACAAGGCAGCCGACGTCGTCTTCAGTGTCTACGACCACCGGGACGACGGCCTGCATCGAAAGATCCTGTCGGCCGGCGTGCGTGGCCTAATTCTGCTGGTTCACGGCGTGCGCATGCAGAGCGACGGGCCCTACCTCTTTCGTCACGACCTCTTCGACCCCGACAGGCTCGTCCCTGACACCTTCTTCCTAAACTTCGAGTTCCCCATTCTGATGCTCGGCGCAGGCGTCACAACCAGCGTCGTGACGATTGAATGCCGGCCGCGACGTTCCGGCCACTCGAAGTCCACGGGCCTCAAGCGCATCGTCGGCGTGGCGCAGGATCTGCTGGGTCTACGCC
>JBATLA010000883.1:0-16675 GCA_049669945.1 Polyangiales bacterium
ACGTCGTGCAACCCCCTGCCCACCCGACGAACGACGCGAACCAGACATTCTGGAGGATGGACGCGATCGTGCGCTCGTGCTCGTCAGCATCGCCGCCCCACTCACCGAAGTTGCCCGCAGCCTCACCTCGAATCGCCGCCATGACCAACGCCGTGATCAGGGCGTGAAAGCTCGCCACACGCTCGGTAATGTTCGGATCGCCCGACGCAAGCGAACGCACGAGAGCTTTGGCCAGATTTGGACGGCGCAAGAGGCCCTTGGTCAGTGCGTTGAACACGAACCGGACGCGTTCGATTTGATTGTCTCCCGGAACGGGCTTCTTTCCGATCTTCGCGACCAGCTTCTCACTCTCCAACTCGAGGGCGGCAATTAGGATCTCCTCTTTGCTCGCGAACCGCTTGTAGACGGTGCCGAGCGCGACCTGTGCGGTCGCTGCGACGTCGCGCAACCTGACCGCTTGATAGCCGTCGCGCTCCGCGAGTGCGACGGCGGTTTCCACGATGCGCTTGGCCCTGTCATCCATCGCTAGTACCCGACCTCTGCCTGGGGCATGTAGAATTTCTGATACCACCTTCGAAGGCCGCCCACATCACCATCCCCGTCGCAGAGGATTGGCCGCGTCCGGTACTTCTTGTTCTCCCAGATGGCGATGTCTTCCTTGAAGCCAGTGATGATGTTGTTCCGGTAGCCGTCCAGAAACTCTCCCTTGCCTTCTTTTACGTTCGAGATGTCGATCATCGCACCGATGCGAACGTGAACGTTGTTCTCGTCTATGGGCGTGTGACAGAGAAGCATGATGTTCGGCAGCACGCTCTCCATCTCGGTGAGCATGTAACCCGGTCCATGGTAGGTCGACTGGAGCTCGAAGTGGTCCTCCCCACCGCCGCGCGGATAGGCGACGCCCTTGACCCGTTGAATGCCGATGTGACCCTTGAATTCGTTGCCGAACTCATTGGCCCACGTCCCGTGCACGGGGCCGAAGTGACCTTTGTCTGCGAGGTTCTCGACGATCTCTTTGGGGTGGGTCTTGATCTCGATCAGCGCAGACCCCCAGTCGGTCCATGCATCGGTGCCGTACTCTGGGATGTCGGGGATCTCCCACGTCGGCTCTTCGCCCTCGACGTGAGCATTCCAAATGAAGATGAGGCCGTTGCGCTCCTGGACCGGATTGTTCTTCACGCAGGCCCGCGGCGGAATGCGCTTGGCGTACGGCACTTCGACGCACTTGCCTGTTTCGTCGAAACGCCATGCGTGAAACGGACATGCAATGGATTCTCCGACGACCTTGCCACCGTAGCCGAGGTGTGCGCCGAGATGGGGGCAGAACGCATCATGGACGACCGCGTTCCCGCCCTCGCTGCGGTAGAGGACCATCTGGCGGCCAAAGTACTTGATTGGCCTGACGTCGCCGCGCTCCAGCTCTTTCGATACGCCGATGACGAACCAACCTCGGGGATAGCCAGGAAAGAGCTCCTCTTCTTCTTGTGCGTCCGACATGGGTTCCTCTGTTTGGGGGCTTCCGGCCTATCCGTTCGTGGCGGCCTGTTCGCGGGCGATTTCCTCCGCCCACTTGTAGTCGGGCTTCCCGCTCGGCATGCGGGAGACCGTCTCCGTGATCGTGATCTGCCGCGGGATCTTGTAGCCCGCAACGTGGTCGCGACAGTGCGTTTGCACGTCGTCGAGCGAAAGCTCCTTGTTCCCGCGGGTGTTGAACACCGCCGCCACCTTGGAGCCGAACCGGGGATCGGGGACGGCGACGACCAGTGCGTCGATGATGTCCGGGTGCGCCTTGAGGGCTTCTTCGACCTCTTCCGGAAACACCTTTTCGCCACCGGTATTGATGCACTTGCTTCCACGGCCGAGGAAAGTGATGCGGCCGTCCACTTCGACAGTCGCGTAGTCACCGGGCACGACCCAGCGCTTGCCCTTGAACTCCTTGAAGCGCTCTGCCGTCTTTTGCGGGTCCTTGTAGTAGCCGAGCGGCAAGCGACCGGAGCGCGCGACGAGTCCGATCTGGCCGGACCCTGGCTCGATCGGTTCCCCCTCTTCGTCCAGCACCGTCACTTCGTCGCCCATGTAGAATGATGGGCGGCCCTCGTGGCTGTCCTCGTCGCCGGCGGCGCGGCCGAGATCCCCGGACTCGCTGGTGCCGAAGCTGTTGATCACCATCACGTCCGGGAGAAGCGCTTCGATCTCCGCCTGGACACTCGCTGAAAGGATCGCCCCGGCAGAGGCAATGACTGCGAGATTGGACATGTCGTAGCTACCGTTCTTGAGCTCCTCGACGAGAGGAATCGCCATCGCGTCGCCCACGAGAGACATCGTCGACACGTCCTCCTCGGCAATCAATGAAAGGATGCGCTTGGCATCGAAGCTCGGGCCATGCTGGAGAACGAGCTTGCCGCCCGTCAAATGGCAGATCCACTGGGTCCACTGCGCAGCTCCATGAATGAACGGCGCGCAGGGCAGCATCGTGACGGTGTACCAGCCTTCCTTGGCTTGCTCGATGAGTTGCTCCGGCGACTCAACCGGGTCACCGCCGGGAGAGCCTCCCTGAAGACCGGTAAAGAAGAGGTCTTCGTGGCGCCACATCACGCCCTTGGGCATCCCCGTCGTACCGCCGGTGTAGATGATGTAGAGGTCATCACCCGACCTCGCGCCGAAGCCACGTTCCTCCGAGCCTTGGCCAATCGCTGTTTCGTATTCGATGGACTCCTGCTTCGAGACCGCGTCGGAGCCGTCCTCGATGACGATGAGTGGCCGGAGAGGCCGAAGACCCTCGTTGGCTTCGTTGATCACGGGTATGAAGCGGCGCTGCGTGATCATGCCCTTCAGGTCGCCGTTGTCGATCATGTATCGGACCTCGGGGCCCACGAAGCGGTAGTTCACGTTGATGCCGACCGCGCGGATTTTGAAGAGCGCCAGGATTGCTTCGACGAACTCGTGCCCGTTGAAGAGATGCAAGCCGACGTGGTCGCCGGAGCCGATGCCCTGCGATTGAAGGTAGTGGGCGAGCCGATTCGCCCGTTTGTCGAGCTCGGCGTAGGTGTGGTGAACGTCGCCGGAGGCGAGAGCGACATTGTCCGGAACCACATCCGCGATCGCCTCGTAAAGATCTGCAAGGTTGTATTCCATCGTTTCTCCTGCTCAGCGTTCCGAGCTCACGATCCACATTGCGAAGAACTGAGAGCCACCTCCGTACGCGTGGCCGAGAGCAACCTTGGCGCCGTCGACTTGGTGTCGTTCGGCAGTCCCTCGCACCTGGCGCGCGGCTTCTGCAAAACGGAGCATACCACTGGCCCCAATCGGGTTCGTGCACATGACGCCGCCCGACATGTTCCAGGGCATCTCCCCGCCGATCTTCGTCTTGCCCTCCATGGTCATCTTCCAGCCCTCCCCCTCTTCGGCGAAGCCGAGATTCTCGAGCCACATGGGCTCGAACCAGGAGAACGGAACGTAGACCTCGGCGCAGTCGATCTCCTTGAGCGGGTTGCTGATCCCTGCCTCGTCGTAGACATCCTTAGCGCAGAGCCTACCGGCCGCTGGGTTCACTTGGTCACGACCCGCGAAGAACGTGCGTTCGGTTCGCACAGAGGTTCCCTTGACCCATGCCGGGTTCTTCACGCGAGCGGCATGCTTCTCGCTCACGAGCACCATCGCAACAGCGCCGTCAGAGGAGGGGCAAGTCTCGGAATAGCGGATCGGATCCCAGAGCATCGGCGAGGCCTTGACCTGTTCGAGCGTTTGCTCGAGGTGGAGGTGCGCATTGGGGTTGAGCATGCCGTTCTGCCGATCCTTCACGGCGACCATGCAGCCGGTGTCCGGATGCGCCTCTGCGCGACGAATGTAAGAACGCATGAGCGGCGCGAAGTAACCGCCAGCACCCGCGACGAGCTGAGGCTGAAAGGGAATCGCTGGCGAGAGCGCCCACATGGCGTTGGCTTCGCTCTGCTTCTCGAACGCGAGGGTGAGCACCTTTTCGTGAACGCCGCCCTGAATGAGATGCGAGGCCACCACGGCGGTCGAGCCTCCCACCGAACCGGCCGTGTGGACTCGGAAGATCGGCTTTCCGGCAGCCCCGAGGGCGTCAGAGAGCCAGAGCTCCGGCGTCATGACGCCTTCGAACATGTCGGGAGCTGTGCCAATGACGATGGAGTCGATGTCCTTCCAGGTCATGTCGGCGTCTCGAAGCGCGCGAATCGCTGCGTCTCGAAGTAGCCCGGGAAGAGACAGATCGCGACGGCTCTCGGCATGCTTGGTCTGACCGATTCCGATGACTGCACAGTGCTCAGCCATTATTCCCCCTCCAAGACGGCGACTAGGTTGTGTTGAAGGCAGACGCCATTCGTGGTGTGCGCCAGCGCACGGCCGGCATCTCCAGAAAGGATTCTGCTGGCGGCTTCACCGAAGCGAATCAGTCCGGCGGTCATCAGCGAGTTGGCTGCCAAGGCGCCACCCGAGGGGTTGATCTCCACGCCCTCGCCCAGCCCCATGGCTTCGCGCAGGATGATCTCCTGATGCGCGAAGGGTGCGTGAAGCTCTGCAAGATCGACTGCCGCCTTGCCGAGCCCGGCTTTGTCTGCGGCGAGCTTGGCCGATGGCGAGGCGGTGAGGTCACGCTGGCCGAGCGCATGGGGCTCGGTCCGGTGGTCGATGCCGCGAATCCAGGCGGGGCGCTTCGCGAGCTTCCTCGCCGTGTCTCCGGCAGCCAAAACGACAGCAGCGGCCGAGTCCGAGAGCGGAGAACAAAAACTCTTACGCAGGGGCGAGCTGATATACGGCTCCGCCAGGATCTCATCCACGATGAAGTTCCCTTTGATCTGGGCATTCGGATTGTCGATCGCATTCCTGCGATTTCGAACCGCGACCTCGGCGAAGTCGCGCTCGGTCGCCTTTTTCGAGTCGATCATGGCCTGAGCCTGAAGCGCAGCCGCGCTGATCGAGTCGAGCCCGAGAGGCTGCACGTAGTAGGGGTCGTTTTGGAGATTCAGAATGTCCGGCACCGGTCCAAGGGAGCTCTTCCCGAACGAGAAAACCAAGGCTGTGTCGATGTCGCCATGCATGAGGCGAACCCAGGCTTCGTAGAGCGCGAACGCTCCGTCCATCTCGACGTGCGACTCTCGAATCGGAGGCCAAGCCTTGAGTCCGTCGACTGCCGCGACGAAGGAGAAGGGGCGCCCCGGCAAGTAGTCCGTGCTGCCCGAACAAGTGAAGCCGATGTCGTCCTGCGTGAGACCTACTTGCTTCATGGCCTCCGAAGTGACCGGCTGAACCATTTCCGCTTCGTCTGCGGCGTCCATCGCCCTCACGGACGGAAGCTGCGAGAAGGAAACAATTGCGACGTCGCGCATTAGAGATGCTCCTTGTAGCTCTCGAAGGGAGCGTCGGGCTCGCCCGTAGGTTCGAAATAGAGAATGTTTTCGAGCGAAGTCTCCCACTCTTCCTCGGGCTTCCACCTCGCCTTCACGCGCATGCCCATTCGAATGTCATCGTGTGGGACGCCGCTGATCAGGTGATAGATGGGACTGTCCGTCCCATCGAGAACGATTGCGCCAAAGCAATACGGCGGCGTGAGCTTCTGACCCTCGAAGGGAATACGAATGATCGTGAAGGTGGTGAGCACACCGACGTGAGACACTTCGACGTACTCGCTGGTCGGGTTCCCCGTCATCGGATCAGCCCCACGGGGCGGCACGTAGACCTTCCCGGCTTCGGGGTCGCGCCCGCCAATCAACTTGCCCTGCTCCAAACCGCGCAAGTAAGCGCTGTAGTGCTTGCCGGGGTTCACGTCGTACTCGAGGTGGACCGGACCGGGCAGATAGGGGGAGATGGGCTCGAAGCAAGCGATGTCGCGGATCGTCCCGTTTTTTTGATCGGCCCAACGGAGACGCACCCGCATTCCCGTGCTCATCCGCTTGGCCTTCCCCGCGTCGACGGCATGCACCATGGCATTGTCGGTGCCGTCGATCTGAATGAGGGCCCATGCGAATGGTCGATCGAAAGGATGCCCTTTACGGGGTTCCTCCACCCACGACCAAGATTTCACCGTGCCGGACGGCCGCAGGGCTACGAACTCCCCCGTCGTAGGTTCACCCTCCTCGTCGTATTCGAGAGGCGGGCAAAGCACGCGACCGTCAACCGTCTTGACGCCTTCGAGTACTTCGTACCGAAGGTTTTCCAAGAATCGGCTAACTACCGGCCCGGTGCTTCGGGTGTACGTGTACTCGAGCACGTACGGAGCCGAAAGAATCTCGTTCATCAGTGTGTTCCGTTTGGCAGCGGGCGCCTAGCCCTGGGGGAAGAACTTCTGCATCTTCTGAGCGAGGGCGATGTTGCCCTTCACCTTGAGCTTGCGCGTCAAGAACGCCTTGCGACCGTCGAGGTCTCCGTTCGCCATGTCGATGAACTTGGCGGCGTCCATCATCACGTTGAGGGTCGGCTTCTCGACCCCCCCGTTTGCGACGCCCTTGAACTGCCCGTCCTCGATCGTGATCGTCCACTCGCCGCCGCCATCACCGCTGAGGGTGTACTGAATCTGCGCGTTCACGCCGGCGGCTTGGTCGGACAGGAAACGATCGGCAAGGGTGTCGAAGTACTCTGCTGTGCTGGCTACTTTGGCCATATCCACCTCCCGGTTTCGGGTAGTCATGGGTGTAAACGAAGTGAAACGTGTTCTATTTTGCCCGGGCCGCCTCGTCAAGGCGCCTCGTCGCCGGCTGCCGAAAAAGGCTGCCTGGGCGCTTCCCCGAAATGCGGGGAGGCCTATTCCGGGATCGCCGGAGGAGCGATGGAACCGACGACCTGCAGGCCGGCCACGCACTCATCGCCGACTCGGCGCGCCCAGATGACGCGCGCACGCTTGAAGATCTCGCGACCGGTATGTGTCGTGATCCGGAGATCGCAAAGAGTCCCGGTGGACAGCCATCCGTCGAGCGAGAGCTGAATGCCCGTCGCGCTCACGTCGAGGGCAGCCGCGTGGGCTTGGATCGGCGTGAGGATCTCGATGCGGGCATCGGACGCCCAACGAGCCGAGTGCCGGCGCTCGTCGGCCTGGACCGCTGGACGCACCTCCGAGTGCTTGCGCGGAGGCGGTGGAGTCAATCCTGACTTTGGAAGCTTGGAGCCCATACCGCCCTTCGTCTTCCATGATGCCGTGCCCCGAAGGACCTGTCGAAAAAGAGGGCCGCGCGTGTGCGGAACGTCACATTCCGCCCACGAAACGCCTCTTTTGGCTCAGTCCAAACGCTCGATGATAGTGACGTTCGCTTGGCCGCCGCCCTCACACATGGTCTGGAGGCCGTACCGGCCGCCAGTGCGCTCGAGCTCGTGGAGGAGCGTCGTCATCAGCTTCGCGCCGGTGGCGCCGAGCGGATGGCCGAGTGCAATCGCGCCGCCATTGACGTTGACCTTGTCGAGATCCACCTCGAGCTCCTTCGCCCATGCGCACACGACCGGGGCGAAGGCCTCGTTGATCTCCACGAGGTCGATGTCGTCGAGGCTCATGCCGCTCTTTTCCATCGCGTACTTCGTCGCGGGGATTGGGGCCGACAACATTCGGATCGGGTCCTCGCCGCGAACGCTGAGGTGATGAATGCGGGCGCGGGGTTTGAGGTCATACTCTTTGAGTGCTTTTTCGGAAACGACCAGAAGCGCTGCGGAGCCGTCCGAGATCTGGCTGGCGACGGCGGCAGTGAGCCGGCCACCCTCCATCAGCACGGGGAGCGCTGCCATCTTCTCGAGCGTGGTGTCGGCGCGCGGGCCTTCGTCAGCCGTCACGTCACCGAACGGAACAATCTCGCGATCGAAGCGGCCCTCTTCTTGGGCGCGAAGCGCGCGCTGGTGGCTCTGCAGCGCGAACTGCTCGAGCTCCTCCCGGGAGAGGTCCCACTGCTTGGCGATCATCTCGGCGCCGTAGAACTGATTGACCGGCTTGTCGCCGTAGCGTTCCGTCCAACCGACCGAACCCGAGAAGGGATCGGCAATGCCGAGCTCCTTGCCAACAACCATCGAAGCTCCGATGGGAATCATGCTCATGTTCTGCACGCCACCTGCAACGACGACATCCTGCGTGCCGCTCATCACGCCCTGCGCGGCGAAGTGCACCGCTTGCTGCGAGGAGCCGCACTGGCGATCGATGGTCACGCCAGGCACGTGCTCGGGGTAGCCCGCGGCGAGCCAGCAGGTGCGCGCAATGTCGCCCGCCTGGGTTGCGACCGAGTCGACACAGCCGAACACGACGTCGTCGACGACACCCGGATCGATTCCGGCGCGCTCGATGAGCCCCTTGATGGCGTGGGCGCCGAGATCGGCGGAGTGGACCTTGCTGAGCCCGCCTCGCTTCTTTCCAACGGGCGAACGAACTGCTTCGACGATGTATGCTTCGGGCATCTGTACCTCGCTATTTCGTATCTCTAGAGGGAGTGGCGAACACTCGCAAGCATTCACCCCGTAGCTCAAAGGATGTGACGGCCTACACGCTCACGGTGGTAGGCGGCGTCACCGTGTGTAGCCGCAAGCGCCCACGCACGTTTCATCCACATATGTAGGTCGCATTCGATCGTGTAGCCGATGGCGCCATGCACCTGAAGCGCTTCCTTGGCCACGAATGTTGCAGCCTGGCCTGCGTAAATCTTAGCGAGGGACACGGCGACGTGTGCGTCCGCAGCGCCCGTCGCCATCGACCAACCCGCACGGTAAACCAAGGGCCGTGCGAATTCCTGTTCGATCAAAGCGTTGGCGAGGCGGTGCTTGACTGCCTGCTGAGCGCCGATGGGCTTGCCGAACTGCTCACGGTCTTTGGCGTATTGGACCGTCATGTCGAGCATTCGCCTAGACAAGCCGACGAGCTGGGCTGCGGCGCCGAGGGCGGCTCTCTCACGCCCCAGCACAAACTGCGCTCGGGTGTCGACATCGTCCCGCATCCGGTACTGCGAGCCTGATTCGAAAGCGACCCGCGCGAGCTCGCGGGGGCGGTCCACTGACTTCTCTGCGATCACCGACGCTTCCCCCACGGGCACACAGAAAGCCACACCGCCACGTTCGGCCAGCAGCACATCGGCCGACGCCGCGTGCGGAACGACGTCCTGATCCTCGAACGAAACCACAATTCGCGCTTCGCCAGCCACGGCAGGTCCGAGCCATCGCTCCTTCTGCTCGTCGGTGCCGGCTGCTTCGAGGAGGGGAATCCCAACGGCCGCGGTGTCGACGACGGGCCCCGGCAGCGCTGCGTAGCCGGTTTCTTCGAGTGGAAGGACGAGGTCGAGCTCGTTCATGCCCATCCCACCCGCCTCTTCGGAGGCCGTCATGCCGATTACCCCGGTATCGGCAAGTGTGTCCCACACCGCACGGACGCCATCGGGGCGCCCTTCCCATGCGGCGCGCACCACTTCGGGCGCGCATTGTCGCTGCAACACCTCGCGCACCGTGTCGCGCAGCATCTTCTGGTCATCTGTGAACGCGAAACGCATCGGCTATTTCCGTGGGAGCCCGAGCACGCGCTCGGAAATGATATTGCGTTGGATTTCGTTCGTGCCCGCGTAGATCGGCCCAGCAAGAGCGAACTGGAAACCCTTCATCCAGTAGCCGCCGTCGACGGCGCTCGCCGAGCCCTCGTCGAGCTCGAGCGCTTCGCCAATGAGCGCCAACGCGGTTTCGTGGGTGCGCACGTCCATCTCCGACCAGAACACCTTGTTCATGCTCGAGTCCGGACCGATCGATTCGCCCCGCGTCATCCGGGTGACGGTTTGGAAAGTGAACCAGCGGTACGCCTGCGCGTCCATCCAGGCTTGAATGACTTGATCGCGGAGCACTGGGTCGGACCGGTCGCGGTAGCGATGGTAGAGGTCGATCAGACGCGAGGCCGTCGCGACGAACCGACCGGGGCTCCGCAGGCTCAAACCGCGCTCGGAGCTGGTCGTCGCCATCGCGACTTTCCAACCCTGGTGAACCTCACCGATGACGTCCGTGTCCGGGACGAAGACGTCCTCGAGGAAGATCTCGGCAAACCCCTCGTCGCCGTCGAGGCGGTCGACGCCGCGCACCGTGACGCCCTCGGCGTGTAATGGAAACATGAAGTAGGTCAGACCGCGATGACGGGCCTGCTCCGGATCGCTGCGGAACAAGCCATACGCCATGTCGCAGAACGCAGCGCGCGTGGACCAGGTCTTCTGGCCGCTGAGACGCCAGCCGCCGTCGACCCGGCGCGCGGTGCTCTTGAGCGAGGCGAGATCGCTACCGGCGTTCGGCTCGGACCAGGCCTGCCCCCAAGTCACGTCACCGCGGGCCATCGGTGTGAGGATGCGCTCCTTCTGCTCATCGGTTCCGAACTCGAACAGCGTAGGCGCGAGGAGGAAGATCCCGTTTTGCGTGACGCGGCTCGGCGCGCCGACTCGGTAGTATTCTTCCTCGAAGATCAACCACTCGAACAACGTCGCTTCGCGGCCGCCATACTGCTTCGGCCAGGACACCGCCGCCCAACCGGCATCGAAGAGTGCGTGCTCCCACTCCAAGTGGAGCGCGAACCCCTCTTTGGTGTCGCCCGAGGGCAAGGGCTCGCGCGGGGCGTTCGCTTCCAACCAAAGGCGGCACTCCTGCCGGAACGCGTTCTCGGAATCGGTGAAGTTCAGGTCCATCGTGTCGCTCACCCGGTCAGTCGGGCGAGGGTCTGTTCCGCCTCCGCCATGATGCGCTGCAGGAGCTGGGCGACGGTTGGGATTTCGTCGATGACACCGGCGATCTGGCCAGTGGGAAGAATCCCTGCCTCGATCTTCCCGTCGACCATCGACGCCTTCGTGAGCATCGGTGCATTCGCCGCCATCGCGAGCTGCGCCCAGCTGAGCTCTTGGCTCTGCTTCATCGCGATACCCTCCTCGAGAAGCTCAGGGAGAGACGTGCCCGTGATCCGCATCAGCGACAACGCGTTGAGGGCCGCCCGGGGAAAGCGCGTCAGTGGGTTGGCCTTTTCGAGTTGGTCGATGAGGGCGGTTCGAATCACTCGCTGGGGATAGCCGTCGACGGCCTTGGTGACGACCGTGCCATTGGCCTTGGTCTTCAGGTAGATCTGCTTCACCTGGTCGGGGACTTGGCTTTCCTGGGTAAGCAGGAAGCGCGTGCCCATGGCGATGCCTGCGCCACCAAGCGCTAGTGCTGCAACCAGGCCGCGCCCGTCCCTGAACCCACCCGCGCCAACGACCGGAATGTCGACCGCGGCCGACACGTCGGGAATCAGGATGGACGTCGGGATTTGACCGGTGTGACCACCGCCCTCTTGACCCTGCGCGATCACGGCGTCGGCGCCCCAGGCCTGCACCTTCTCGGCATGACGGCGGGCGCCAATGGTCGGCATGGTGAGCACGCCGGCGTCCTTCAGCGTCTTGATCACGCGCTCGCCCGGGGCTTGCGCGAAGCTCGCAACCTTGACCTTCTCTTGGATCAACAGCTGAACGCGCTTCATGACGTCGGACTGGTCGGCGCGCATGTTCACGCCGAACGGCTTGTCGGTTCGCTCTTTGACCTTGGCGATCGCTTGCTGCAGCTCGGGGAAGGTCATCGTGGCCGCCGCCAAGATGCCGAGCCCCCCCGCTTCGCTGGTCGCGGACGTGAGGCTGGCGCCCGAGACCCAGCCCATGCCCGTCTGAATGATCGGGTACTGCACCCCGAACATCTCGCAGATGCGTGTGTGTAATGCCGACCTCGGCTTTGCAGGTTTCCGAGCCGCGGGGGCCGGAATGCTGCTCACGCGCGGCGGCGGCATGCTCTTGCGCGCCCTGGTCTTCGCCGGCTTGGCCTTCACTGCCTTGGCCTTCGTACTGGGTGCCGTCGACTTCCGCTTCTTCGCCGCTGCTTTGGGCGCTTTTGACTTGGGCGAAACCGACTTGGACGGCGCCTTCGGCGCGCGTTTGGTCTTCGCCTTGGGCGCCACCGACTTGCGCTTCTTGGCCGGCGCCTTCGTGGTCCTCTTCTGACCCGTCATACTACGACTTCCTTCTGCGAATACCCTTGGGGATCGAGCTCCCTCAGCACGCCTACGATGTCTGGGGTCGGAACCTGGGTCGTGTCCACCCTCTGGGGAATCACGAGCTCGAAGCCAGTGTTGTCGATCACCTGTTGAAGCTCGACGCCCGGGTGCAATGACGCCAGGCGCATCCGGCGGTCAGGCGTATTGAAGTCGAAGACGCCGAGATTGGAAATCACGCGCCGGATCTCGTGGAAGCGGCCCCCGCCGGCACCGAGCGCAGCGGCGTGGTCGTAGCCAACCCCACTCACCATGTCGACCTTCGACACCAGCGCCCGCGCATTGTGGTTCGGTACCCAATAGCTCGTGACGTGATTGATGGTGTTGCCGGGCGCACCACGAACCCCAAGCAGCTGCGCCTTGGGCGTTTCCCATGGGCCAATACAGGCGATGTTCTGGTTGCCGAACTGGTCGATCTGAGAGGCGCCCATCATCACGTGGCGGCGCCCCCACCAGAGCGTGTCGAAGACGGAGCCAAACGGCATCCAGCCCTCGACGTCGTCGTCAGAAGGCTTGGCGCCGAGCGGAAGCGCGCGACGAAGCAAAAGATTGAACCCATCGGTCATCAGCAAGTCGGGGGCGAACGTTGCTTTCGCTAGCCGTGCGCCGAGGCTCGGCGTGGTGCCCATGGCGCTGACCATGATCTCACCGTCGTTGCGGAAGCACTCGGCGACGGCGAGCGCGCAGATGTCGGCGCGTGTGGCTTCTTGGCTGCTCATGAAGACACCGCCTTCTGATAGTCGGTCTCGCTCACCTCGAGGTACTTGGCCAGGAATGCGTTCCAGGCACCGTCGTCTTTCGCGGTCTTTGCGTACTCGCGCTGAAACGCCTCGTCTCGTGGATAGTCCGGTAGGCACTCGGTGAAGTGAGCACCGCCAGGCGCCTCGACCACACCGCTGACCATCATGCGGTTGATCACCAGGCTTTGGAGCGGCCCGCCAGCGACGAGCTCCTCGGTCGACACCAGCTTCTCGCAGCTCATGAACGCCTTGTTCGCCGCCATGCAAAAGAGATTGTCGAAGTACGGATCGCGGCCCAGCGCCTGCCCGTTGCCCTGCGCGTCGGCGCGATTCATGTGGATGAACGCCACGTCGACGTTCAACGCGGGCACAGCCACCAGCTCCTCGCCGTCATCGTAAGGCGACTTCACAGTCTTCAGGTGCGGGTTGATCTTCAGGACATCGGAGCCGAGGCCTGCGCGCGTGGGCAAAAAGGGTAGGCGCTGCGCGGCAGCCCGGAGCCCCAGCAGGAACATGCCCTCATCGAGCTCGACGGCCTCGATTGTCCCCTGCTGACGCGCCTTCCGAAAATGTGGCTCGAGCGGAATCGAGTCCAGCGACACGAAACCGTAGACCGCCTTCTTGAGCTGACCTGTTGCGCAAAGGATTCCGATGTCGGGGCCACCGTACGAAACCACGGTGAGGTCCTTGACGCCTTTGCGGACCAGCGCGCGCACAAACGCCATTGGTTTCCGCCGCGAACCCCAACCTCCGATTCCGATGGTCATCCCGTCGGTGACCTCAGCGACGGCTTGATCCACCGTCATGCATTTGTCTGTCACGAAGCTACCTCACTTCTCGTCGGCGTCGGGGTCGCGCTTCTCGACGAACGCATCCCGCGCCTCGTCGGCCACACCTGCCAAGTTGAGCTCGAAGGTGAAGCCTTGTTCGAATCGGTAGGAACGATTCACGTCGATCGGGTCGATGTTGTTCAGGCATTCCTTCGCCACGCGTACCACGCGAGGGATCTTCTTGGTGAAGGTGCGGGCGACTTCTCTCGCCTTGTCGGCGAGCTGATCTTCTTCGACGACCGCATAGACCGAGCCCCAGGCGTGGAGCTCCTCGGCAGTCGCAGGCTCACAGGTGAGCACCATCGCGCGCATCTTGAGCGGCGGAACCAAACGAGCGAGATGGGTTGCCGCGCCGAGCGCGCCGCGATCGACTTCGGGCAAGGCGAACTTCGTGCCCTTGGCTGCGATCAAGATGTCGGAGTTGCCTGCGAGGCCAATGCCCCCGCCGACACAGTATCCATGGGCCGCGGTGATCACGGGCACCTTGCACTCGTAGACCGCCTTGAAGGACTCCCAGCAGCCGCGGTTCGCGCCGAGCAGCGCATCGAAGCCCTCGGTATGCTGCATCTCCTTGATGTCGACACCGGCGTTGAACCCGCGGCCCTCGGCCCGAAGGATGACTGCCCGGGCCTCCGGATCGTTGCCGGCGGCGGTGATCACCTCCGCGAGCTCGAACCAGCCCTTCACGGGGATCGCGTTGACCGGCGGGTAGTCAACGACGATTTCGGCGATTCCATCAATGATTTCGTGTGAAATGCCCACGGCGCGTCCCTTCGAAGCAGGGCCGAAGTGAAACGCGTTTCAGTCCGCGGGTCAAGCCGACGCCGGGCGGCCTATTGGGGAATCGAATGGAGAAACCGCTCGATCTTGGGCGTGAGCGGCTGACCCATCCGGCTGAGCTCGTCCCGAACGGCGGCGGTCGCGCTGGGCACGTTGGGAGTGGTCAGCGTGCGAACGGGCGGCGTCCGAAAGCGGTAGATGACACGCAGAACCGCCCGAAAGATCGCTTCGGGCATGACGATCACGATCCCGAAGTCGTCTCGACGAAGCGCCTCGCGTCGCGCCTCCAACCAGTCAGCGCAAACCTTGCGATGGCGGGCCGAAATCACCCCCGTGCCGCGTTCTTGGCGCACCAAAGCCACGAACGGTAAGCCCTTGTCGAGGTGAAAGTCCGCGAGGCTGAGCATCAGACCGATCTCCTGGTCTTCCACCTGCCGCGGCAGCTTCATGTCGTAGAGCACCGCTGGCGACAGCGTCGCGTCGATTCGAATCCGCTCCGACTCGTAGGTCGGGCGTTCGTTCCAATCCCATTCCACCATCGTTAAGACACTCTCGAGTAAGGAAATAAGGAGGAGACGCCCTGAGCTGGACGCCCCCTACAAAGCGGGGGAACTATGACCATGTTACGGGTGTGGTCAATCCGCGAATGGTGGCGAAATGATGGGTATCACAGCGTCCCAAGCGTTGATCCCCTCGCAGCTTGGCGATATCACGGGCGCCGTGTTCCGAACGATCCCCGAAATGGTGACTCAGCAGGCCCGCGACCTGGGCGAGCATCCGGCCATCGTGGACGGGGCCACCACGCTCAGCTTCGCGGAGCTGGCCGCGAAGGTCGACCAAGCCGGGCGGGCGCTGATCGCCTTGGGCATCAACAAGGGTGATCGTGTCGCCATTTGGGCACCGAATATGTGGGAGTGGATCGTCTGCGCCCTGGCGATCCACTCGGTCGGCGGGGTGATGGTGCCCGTGAACACGCGGTACAAGGGAATCGAGGCGGCCTACCTCCTTGGCAAGAGCAAGACCAAAGCGCTGTTCACCGTCACCGGGTTCCTCGCCGTGGACTACGTGGAGTTGCTTCGCGGGGCCGACGCGGAGCTCCCGGACCTCACGCACATCGTCGTGCTCCGAGGCGAGGCACCCGACGGCACGCTCAGCTTTTCGGACTTCGTCTCGCTGGCGGACGAGGTGCCCAGCGCGGCTGCGCAAGAACGAGCGGCGCTGGTGACCCCTGACGACATCGCCGACATCTTGTTCACGTCCGGCACCACGGGGCAGCCGAAGGGTGCGATGTGCACCCACGAGCAGAATCTGCGCGTCTTCGACCAGTGGAGCTCGATCGCCGGGCTGCGCGAGGACGACCGATATCTGATCGTGCTGCCGTTCTTTCACAGCTTTGGCTACAAGGCGGGTTGGTTCTCGGCGTTGATGCGAGGCGCGACGGTGTTCCCCGAAGCCGTCTTCGATGTCGACGTGGTGCTGCGTCGCGTTCAGGACGACGCGATCACGATGCTGCCGGGCCCGCCGGCACTGTACCAATCGATTCTTCTTCATCCGGACCGCGCACGCTTCGACATCTCCTCGTTGCGCCTCGCGGTCACCGGCGCCGCTGCGATTCCCGTGGAGCTCATTCACCGGATGAAGGATGAGCTAGGCTTCGAAACCGTGATCACGGCCTACGGTCTCACGGAAAGCTGCGGAGTCGTGACGATGTGCAGGCTCGACGACGACGCCGAGACCATCGCGACGACCAGCGGACGTGCAATTCCCGGCGTAGAGGTGCGAATCGTAGACCCGAGCGGGGCCGCCCTGCCCGCCGGCGAACCCGGGGAAATCGTCGTCCGCGGATACAACGTGATGAAGGGGTACTTCGACGCCCCGGAGGAAACGCGGCAGGCCATCGATGCCGAAGGGTGGCTCCACACCGGAGACATCGGCACGCTTGACGGGCGGGGCAACATCCGGATCACCGACCGTCTCAAAGACATGTTCATCGTGGGAGGCTTCAATGCCTATCCGGCCGAAATCGAGAATACCCTGCTGAAGATGCCGGGGCTCGGAGAAGTCGCCGTCGTAGGCGTTCCGGACGAGCGACTCGGCGAAGTGGGCATGGCGTTCGTCGTCCCTGCCCCCGGGGAGTCATTGACAGCGGACGCAGTCATCGGATGGAGCCGGGACAACATGGCGAACTTCAAAGTGCCAAGGCGCGTCGAGGTCCTCGACGCCCTACCCCGAAACGCAACCGGCAAGGTGGTGAAGTTCGAGCTTCGGGAGCGCGCCAATGGCTGATTTCCCGAACGGGGTCGCGCTGGTCG
>JBATLA010000884.1:0-4978 GCA_049669945.1 Polyangiales bacterium
GGACCAGAGACCTGAAACCGCCGTTTCTGCTCCGCGATGTCGCTCAAAAGGGCCAAATTCCACTTGGCGCGTAGGGCGAACGAGGCGTACGGTCAGCCTTCGAGTTATTGCCCCGCTCGAATTCCCAAAATGAATCCTCCCCGTTTGTTCGCCCAACTCACGAAGCTGGTCCTTTGTATCGTCGTGATCTGCGTCGCCCGCGAGCCTCGGGCCAGTGCGCAGATGAGCTTTGAGCACGTCGTCGTCGATTCGTCGGGGCCCCAGAACATCTGGGGGAAGAGCGTTGGTGATCTCAACCAGGACGGCCTGCCCGACCTCATCGCCGGCGGGCAAGGTGGCGGTGGGCTCGTTTGGTACGAGAACCCGGCCTGGACGAAGCGCACGATCGCCTCGAACGGCCAGTTCTCGACCGACCACGAAGTGTGCGACGTGGACGGCGACGGAGACGGCGACGTCGTCAGCTTGCAAGACGCCCTCTATTGGTACGAGGCGCCGGCCTGGATCGAACACTTCATTGCCAACGATGTGTTGCACGATCTCGAGGTTCTGGACTTCGACGGCGACGGCGACTGCGATCTCGCCGCGCGCAACCAAGGAAGCTTCGGCAGCAGTGGAGCCACCCTCTATCTCTACAAGCAGAATTCCCCGACATCGTGGAGCCTGACGACACGCCCGATTCCCGATGGCGAGGGCCTGGCGTCTGCCGACCTCGACGGCGACGCGGACCTGGACTTGGTCTTGAACGAAGTGTGGATCGAAAACCGTGGAGCCAATCTCGGCACATGGGCACAGCACGTCTACACCACGTCATGGAACCACGGCGCCGCCTACGTTGCGGTCGCGGACATCGACAGCGACGGTAACCCCGACGTGGTCCTTTCCCCGTCCGAGCTCGCGGGTGACAGCTATCGAATTTCTTGGTTCGAAGCCCCGGCGGATCCAACACAGGCCGGCTGGAGCGAACACGTCGTGGATGGCTCCGTCGAGTCCGTTCATCACTTCGTTGGCGCCGGAGACTTCGATCGCGACGGCGACATGGACATCGTCAGCGCGGAAATGGAGCAAGGCGGCGATCCAGACGAGGTGAAGGTGTACCGAAACGACGGCACCACCTTCACGAAGGTCGTCATCTCGAGTGGCGGCTCCCACAGCATGCGCGTCGTGGATATCGATCTCGATGGAGATCTCGACCTCTTCGGTGCGAATTGGGAAAGCAACCAGGTTGATCTCTTCATCAACCAAACGCCTCCTAGCGCGCTCGCTCTCGACGCCTGGGAACGTCACGTGATCGACGCAAACCGACCGGGCCGAGCGATCTTCGTCGCCGCGGACGACCTCGACGGCGACAATCGAATCGACGTCGCAGCGGGTGGCTACTGGTACCGGAATCCTGGAAGCCCAGGCGGGAGTTGGTCGCGGGCGGCGTTTGGAGCACCGCTCAACAATTTGGCTCTGCTGCACGACCTCGACGGCGACGGAGACACCGACGTGCTCGGGACCGACGGAGTCGGCTCCGAGGCGGCGCCCGATTTCGTCTTCGGCAGGAACGACGGACAGGGTAGCTTCACGCGATTCGCGGACGTCGCCTCGGGGAGCGGCGACTTCCTCCAGGGTGTCACCGTGGCCCGGATGTCACCCGGTGAGCAGGAGAGCGTCGTTCTATCTTGGCACGCAGGCGCGCCTTCGATCGAAGCGCTCGTCGTGCCGAACGATCCGGCGACCGGGATTTGGGCTCTCGATAGCTTCGGGGCGGCGAGCCAAGACGAAGCGCTGAGCCACGGGGACATCGATCGCGATGGAGACCAGGATGTGCTCCTCGGAACGGTGTGGCTCGACAACCTCGGCTCGTCGTTCGGATCAAGGACGCTCTTCCCCACGGGTGACGCACCGGATCGCAACCGTCTCGCAGACATCGACCGCGACGGGCGACTCGACGCCGTCGTGGGCTACGAGGCAATCAGCACCACGGGCGTGGTTGCTTGGTATCGGCAGCCGGCCAATCCCACCGGCACGTGGTCGGAGACCCTCATCGCGCAGGTCACGGGGCCGATGAGCCTCGACGTTGCGGACATGGATCGCGACGGCGATCTCGACGTCGTGGTCGGCGAACACGACCTCAGCAGCCCGGGCACGGCCGGCCTCTTCGTGTTTGAGAACGCCGATGGCGCTGGCGGAAGCTGGACAAAGCACACGGTCTACATCGGCGACGAGCACCACGATGGCGCGCAAGTGGTCGACATCGACCGAGATGGCGATTTCGACATCGTGTCGATTGGCTGGGGACACGGACGCGTGCTCCTCTACGAGAACAAGGGAGTCATCGGCGGAGGCGGCGACCCGGATCCTGACCCGGATCCCGACCCTGACCCCGATCTGATAGCCGCCTATGGCTTCGTGGGCAGCGCCACCCCGGTTACAGACACCTCCGGTAACGGCAACATGGGCTACATGGCGGCCGGTGCAACGCGTTCGGCCCTCGGACATACAGGCAAGGCGCTGGAGACGGACGGCACCACCGGTCACGTAGACCTCGGAGACTTCGACATCCCAAGCGGCGAGCTCACGTTGATGGCATGGATCAACGCGGACGACTTTGGAACGCCCGATGCCCGTATCCTGTCGAAGTCGTCGGGAACCGCCGCGTCCGACCACCTTTGGATGTTGTCGACCTCCGCGGGAAACCACGCACGCTTCCGACTGAAGACCGACGACGGCGGGTCGACGACCACGCTCGTCGGAACCGGCGATAGCCTCGTAGCGGGGAACTGGCACCACATCGCGGCGACCTACGATGGTGCGACGATGCGCTTGTACCAGGACGGCAACGAAGTCGGCTCGACGGTGAAGACCGGCGCAGTGTCCGTGGATCCTGCCGTAACCGCGTACATCGCTGCGAATCCAGGAAGCGCCGGACAGGTATTCGACGGCCGAATCGATGACGTGAAGGTGTTCGGGCGGGCGCTGACCGTCGCGGAAATCGCGTCCGAGATGGATAAGCCTGCCGATGCTTCCTCGACGACCACAGCCGCAGGCTGCTACTTCGACGAAGAGCTCGGCAAGACCTTGTGTCCTCGGAGCTGCACGGCGGGGCCCATCGACGATGCGCGGAGCACCCCGCTCCTCTGGCTCGCGATTGCACTCCTTGCCTTTGCCGCCCGCTCGTTTCGCCGGCGGACTCCTTAGAGGCTCAAGCCAGGGATGACGAGGCGCGACTAAGCGACTACGGGTTCATCTCGTATTCGTCTTTGAGGTCGTACACCTCTTGCCAGACGCGCCCGTACCGCCCTTCGTCGAGGACCGGCTTGCGAATCATCTTTTGGCATGCCGCCATTTGCGTGTCGCTGCTCGACGGCTTCGAGTAGAGGTTCAGCGCGTGGCGCGAGAAGTCGCGCACCATGAAGTCGAAGATCTGGTCTACGAGGTCATCGGAGATTTCGTAGATCTTTGCATTCTCGAGAATGAGCTGGCCGTACACGACTAGTGCGAAAATCTCGCCGCCTGCTAGAAGGAAATCGATGTCCTTGCGCTGGTGCTCGTCAGGCGGCGCCGCGAAGAGCATCCCCTTGAAGGCCTCGATTTGCTCGCGAAAGACGGCGAGGTTCGGAGTGTCTCGGCTGGAGTAGGCGATATTGTAGTCGTGAAAACGGATTTTCGCGAGGCCCTTGGTCGGACCCTGGTCGAACAGGAAATCGTCGTTGGTAGCCTGGTTCTGCTGCGGCACGTCTGTGTAATCAGCAGGCGCGAAGAAGTAGTTGGCCATGAACTTCACGATGAGCGCGATGTTCACATGCACCGTACCCTCGAGCTTTGGCAGGGCGCGAATGTCGACGGCCGCCTGCTCGAAGAACATGTCCTTCTCGAACCCTTTGGCCGCGATCACGTCCCACAAGAGGTTCATCACGTCTTCGCCCTGAGTGGTCACCTTCATCTTGACCATCGGATTGTAGAGCAGGTAGCGACGGTCCTCCGCTGAGGCGACGCGCATGTAGTCGGCGGCCCGGAGCGCAAACAGCTTCATCGCGTTCAGGCGCGCGTACGCGTCGACGAACATCTGCTTCACGTGCGGAAAGTCGGTCACGTGCATGCCATAGAGGCGCCTGTTCGCGGCGTGGTGGATCGCTTCGTAGAGGGAGTGCGTGCACATGCCGATGGACGCCCAGCCTAGGTTGTACTTGCCGATGTTCACCGTGTTGAGGGCGCTGTTCCACGCGTGGTCGCCCTTGGCGATGATGTCGGCTTCGGTCACCGGGTAGTCTTCGAGTGCGTATTCCGAGACGTAGTTCTGGCTCGCGCAGACGTTCTTGACCAAGTTGTAGTTCTCGTGCTGCGAGTCCACGCCGAAGAAGACGTATTCCCCTGTGTCCCCGAGCTTGCCAAACGTCGAGACGATGGCGGCCTTGTTCCCGTTGCCGATGTAGTACTTGCTGCCGCGCGCCGTGTACGTGCCGTCGCCCTTGGGCGTGAGCACCATGTCGCTCGAGTAGACATCCGCTCCGTGCTCTTTTTCGGATAGGCCGAACGCGAAGATGCCGCCCTTTTCGAGCGCATCCGCCGCGCGCTTCTTGATCGCCTCGTTCTTGCTCATCCAGAGCGGCCCGAGCCCGAGCACGGTGACCTGCCAGGTGTACCAGTACTGAAGCCCGTAGAAGCCGAGGATCTCGGCGAACTCGCAGACCCGCCAGGTGTCCCAGCGCGAGTCCTCGGCGCCCTGCCCCGCCGGCGTGCACATCGTGGCGAAGATCTTCTCCTCTTTGACGAAATCGAGGAAGTCCGCGTACCAGACCTGGGCGTGATAATCGTCTTTGATCCGCCCCTTACCCTTGCGTTCAAAGAACTCGATCGTCTTGAGCATGACCTCGCGAGACCGCTCATCGGGATAGGGGCGTGCGTGCTTCTTGGGATTGAGGAGGAGCATGGTCCGGGCGTGATACCACGGACGACGAGAAATCCGAAGACGCGCCTGGGGACCGCGCTACGC
>JBATLA010000885.1:0-6040 GCA_049669945.1 Polyangiales bacterium
GCATCGAGCCCTGGACAGGAAGCGCGAGCTGGCCACGCATGTCGGCGAAGCCCTCCCCGAGATCTTCCATGTCGCCCGTGACCCGAATGCGCCCGTAGCCCATGGTGTCGTCGCGCTGAGCGACCCGAGGCTCGCCTCGGAGCGTCCCTTGAAACAGGCTCGCGCTTTGGTGGCTCTGCTCGATTTCTTCCTTCTTGGCTTCGAGCGCCTGGAGGGCGACCTGTGCTTCCCTCAAGGCGTCGGCGAGCTCATCTCTCTCACTGCGAAGGGCGGCTCCTCGGTCCTCGAGGTAGTCCATCGTATCGAGGTCGTTCTTCACCATGCGCGACAGCCGTTGAACGCGCGCGAGATGCGCCATCAGCGCGTCGAATCCGCCCGCGACCGGCAACATCCCTGCGCGGCGAATTCGGTAGAGCGCCCGCGCCCGTTCGTGCAGCCGTCCCTCGGCTTCCTCGCGCTTGTCCGCGAGTCCAGAGATCTCGGTGTCGATCTGAGCCTGCCGCGTCTGTCCGTGCTCCACGCGCGCGAGGTTCTCGGCAATCTTGCCCTCGACGGCGGGCATGTCGCTCAGCGCGGCAACCCCGAGGTCTTGCTCCGCGCCCGCGCCGGTTGTGACGGCGAGGAGCCCGATTGCGATCAAAACCCAGAGTCTGCTTTTGGTTTTCATTTCACACCGACAGGTAGCGTCGTACCGACACCGCGCTTCCAATCGCACCGATGAGCGCGCCGCCTGCGAGCAGCGCGACCATCGTCCAAACGCTCAAAAAGACCACCCGGCTTCCCGTCAGCGCAGCGAGCGTCCCATCGACCGACTCGTGAAGCGAGAGGTAACCGACGAGCAGGGCCAACACCGCGAGCAGCGCCGAAGCAAATCCTTGGAACATGCCTTCGAGGACGAACGGCCCGCGGACGAAGCCATTCGTGGCGCCGCAGAGCTTCATTACCTCGATCTCTTGGCGACGCCGCGCGACTGCCAACCGGATGGTGTTCCCGATGACTGCCACGACGCAGAACACCACCAGCACCGCTAGACCCACGGCGAGCATCCGCGCGCCCCAGAGCAAGTGGTCGAGCTTCTGGAACCAGCTTCGGTAGCTCTCGACGTCACTCACCGCGCGAAACTGAGCGAGACGCGATGCGATGGATTCGCTCCGCTCCCGGGTCACGCCGCGCACCAAGGTCACCTCGAGCGATGCCGGAAAAACCTCCGACGGGAGCGAGCTCAGGTCGGCGCCGACATCTGCCTCTTCGAGGAACGACGAGCGCGCCTGCGCCGGAGTGACGTGCGTGACCTCACTCACATCCGCAAGGCCTTCGAGCACGACGCGAAGCTGCGCGATGTCCTGCGGGTCGGCATCATCTTTCAAGAAGAGCGTGATGCGGCCGCTTTGACCCCAACGAGTTGCCGCAGCGTCGAGGTTCGTGACGCCGAGCAGCGTCGCCCCAAGACAGAGAAACGCGACCGCCAAGCTCGTGACCGCCACGATGTACAAGCGTCGCTCTTCGCGAAGCCCTCGCCTCGCCCGCGTGATTGCGCTCTTCACATCCATCCGCTCACCCCACCAACGTGTGAATGCCACTGCCCGGCCACTGCTTGAGCCCCTTCTGGGCTTCCACCACGCGGCCTTCATCGATCGAAATCAATCGGTGATCACGCTTCGAGATCAGCGAGTGGTCGTGCGTCGCGAAGAGCACCGTGGTGCCTGTCGTATTGATCTCTTCGAATAGAGTGAGAATGTCGATCGCGAGATGCGGGTCGAGGTTGCCGGTTGGCTCGTCCGCCAGAATCAGCGCGGGCTCCGGAACGATGGCGCGGGCGACGGCGACGCGTTGCTTTTCGCCGCCTGACAGATTGCTCGTTCGTTCGCTGCCCCGACCTGCCAGGCCCACTCGCTCGAGAGCCTCTGCAACGCGGGAGCGCACGAGCCTCTGGGGCATCGATAGGATCTCGAGCGCCACGGCGACGTTCTCGTAGACTGTCCAGTGGTCGATGATCCGGAAGTCCTGAAAGACGATCCCGAGGTTGCGACGGAGGAAGGGAATCGACTTGTCCGTCAGTCGGCCGATATCGCGACCGCAGAAAAGTACCCTGCCCTCGTCAACGCGAAGCTCACGATAGATGAGCTTGAGAAGCGTGCTCTTGCCCGCTCCGCTCGGTCCGGTGATGAACGCGAACTCCCCGCGCTCGATCGAGAGATTGACCCCGCGAAGCGTCGGCTGGTCGGGCCGGAAGAACTTGTAGACGTCCTCCAGCACCAGAATTGGCTTCGCGAGCTGCGGTTGACTCGCGCGGGCCCCGGCGCGGAAGAACGGAAACGGGCGAACGACCTTGGTTCCCTGCATAGGGTCCCGCTAACCCGTTCAGCACTTACTGGGCAAGAAATCGGCCAACAATCCGCGGTTGCCCGGGGCCCCGAGGCGGCTAGAGTCCGGGGCAATGGGTGAGCAAGCGGTCTTGTATGAGGCGGCGAACCGGGTTGGGCTGATTACGCTGAATCGGCCAGACCACCGAAACGCCATGACTCCGGAGCTCTTGGACGCTTTTTCGGAGGCGATCGACCAGGCCCGGGCTGACGACGAGATCCGGTGTCTGGTCATCACGGGCAAGGGGAAGTGCTTCAGCGCGGGGGCTGATCTGCGCTCCTCGATGCAGCGCACGGATCTTGGGAAGCCGTCTCGCGAGGCGTCCTTTGCGATGTACGAGCCGTTCCTCAAGGTGTTGGATGTCGAGGTGCCCGTCATCGCCGCCATGAACGGTCACACCGTCGGCGGCGGGTTCGGCCTCGCGCTTCTTGCGGACATCCGCGTCGCCAACGTCGACGCCAAATACGGCGCTAATTTCGCGCGGCTGGGGATCCATTCCGGACTTGGCATCAGCTACGTGCTCCCACGCTTGGTCGGCGCTGCGCACGCCTCGGAGCTTCTCTTTACCGGAAGGCTGCTCCGGGGGAGCGAAGCGTTGGGTATGGGTTTGGTGACCCATGCGGAGGAGGCAGACGAGGTGCTCCCGGTCGCCATGCAACTCGCTCGCGCGGTCGCGGGCTCCGCGCCGCTTGCCGTTCAGCAGATGAAGGCGTCCATTCGCCGGGGTCTGCGCTGGGAGATCCGAGAAGCAGCCCTCGAGGAAGCCGGGCTTCAGGCCGCCAGCCTCGGGACCGAAGATGCGAAAGAGGGGGTGGCGGCCATTCTCGAGAAGCGAGAGCCCGAGTTCACGGGCCGATAAGCGCTACGATCGAGGAGTCGCGAGGACCGATGCTGGCAATCCCAGAGCTACCGATACCGATCGACGCCGTTCCGGCCCGCGTGCGGCGGTTTGCCGATCCGAACGCCCCTGGCCCGGCCAAGATGATGGCTGCGCGCGGGATGGTGCCGGTCAAGGGCGGCGACCTCGTACTTCTCCTGGTGCAGCTTACCGTGGATGGCGACCCGGGCGTGTCTCAAGCGGCAACCGACACCTTGGCCGGATTGCCGGAAGGCGTGCTGCTCCCCGCGTGCAGCGAAGATCTCCCGCCGGCAGTCTTTCACGAGATCGCGCTTCGCTTCTCGACGAACGACGAGGTGCTTGCACGGCTTGCCGCGAACCATTCCGTAGCAGACGCGACGATCGCGAAGATCTCCACCCACTGCCCTGAGCGCATCACCGAGATCATCGGGGTCAACCAGCAGCGATTGCTCGGCGCGCCAGCAATCATCGAAGCACTGTACAAGAACCGGAACACGCGGATGTCGAGCGCGGACCGCCTGATCGAGCTCGCGGCGCGCCACGACCTCCAGCTCACGGGCATTCCGATGTACGAGGAGCTCAAGCGCGAGGTTCTCGGCCAGCTCATTCCGGAGCAGAGCGAAGAGCGCCTCCCGACCGACGACATGTTCAGCAAGGCGCTCGAGCATGACGCTGACGAGGACGCCGTCGAGCGTGACAAGATCGAGGGGACCGAAGAGACCAAGCAAGAGTTCGTGCCGCTGCAGAACCAGCTCCGCGACATGAACGTCGGAGAGAAGATTCGGATGGCGCTGCTCGGCAACGCGGCAGCCCGCTCGATCCTGGTTCGCGACCCAAACCGCGTCGTCGCGATGGCCGCCATCTCGTCGCCCACGATGGGCGAGAACGAAGCCAAGAACGCGGCGCAGAGCCGCGAGGTCTCCGAAGATGTGCTTCGCTACATCGGTCGCAAGCGCGAATGGCTCCGGAGCTACGAGATCAAACGCCACCTCTGCAACAACCCCAAGACCCCGCTCGCCCTTTCGATGACCTTCCTTGCCCATCTGCGCCGGAATGATCTCCGTGCGCTGTCGCGCAGCCGCGGCATCCCGAGCCCGCTCAAACAAGCCGCCAAACGACGAGCCAAGCAGTTTCAATCATGAGTTTGTTCAAGAAGCTCTTTTCCGCAGACCCCGAGGCCCTGAGGCGGAAGGCCGACGGCCTCTTTGAAGCCGGCGCCTTCGGCCCGGCAAAGCTCGCCTACGAGAAGGCCGCCGAGGCGTCGCCGGAAGAGGCCCGTCCTCCCCTCCGAGAACGTGTGCGCGCCTGCATGGATGCCATCGCCCGCCAGCGCATCGACGAGGCGAAGGGATATCTCGAGCACGGCGCGATCGAGCTGGCGTCAGATGAGCTCGCCGGCGCCCTGGAGGTCACTGACGACGACGCCCTGAGAGCCGAGGCCCAAGGATTGATGGACGGGCTCGAAGCCACAGATGCGAAGGTGCAGGCGACCTCGGAGGAGCTGACCGATGAGGAACGGATCGCGCTCCTGATGGGACAATGGGAGGAAGCCCAGGCGGAGGAGTACGAGCAGTACGGGGACGCCTTGCTCGACGCGCTACTGGCAATGCACAAGGAGCGCTTCGAGGATGCACGGGCAGAGCTCGAAGCCTTGCTCGAGGCCGCACCGAACCCTCAGTACCTTTGGCTGGAAGTCGGCCGCGCGCGCTTGCTGACCGAGGACGGCGCCGGAGGGAGAGCGGCCCTCGACGCGTTTCTCGGTTCGCTCGCCGATGGCGAGGCCAATGAGGCCAAGGTGGCGGTCAATCTCACACTCGCACGACTCGCCGACGACGACGGCCAGTTCGAGGAGGCGATGAAGCGGTTCGAGGCCGCCGTCGAGGCCATCCCCGACGACTACCGCCCCTACCTCGCCATGGGCGCGTTCCTCCGCGACAAGGGCCACGCCAACGAGGCGCTGGAGGTCCTCCGAACCTCGCTCGAGCTCAGCGAGAACACAGCCACCGATTGGCGGCTCCTCGAAGAGCTGGGTCTGGCGTCGGAGCAAGCCGGCAAACCAGATGAGGCGCTGAGCTTTCTCGAACAAGTCATTGAATTCTTTACGAGTCGCCAGGTGATGGACTTCCCGCCAGCCACCGCCACCGCCCTCGCCACCCTCTACGAGTCGAGCGGTCGACTCGACCGCGCGGCGGACATGTACCGCGCCCTCAGCAAAGGGAGTGACGGCGACAACCACGCCGCCTATCACTACGAGGCCGGCCGGCTGCTCCGCGCGCTCGACCTCGACGACGAAGCCCATCGCATGCTCAAACGCGCCGAAGCATTGCTCACAGCGCAGGACTCGGAGCTCCGCGAGAAGATCGCGGCATTGCTGCAGCCCTAGGGGCTAAGCGACGGTTTTCCATCTGCTTTTCCGTCCACTGACGATTCCGGAATCGGTGCTACATTTCTAGGGCGTAGCGGCGTGGACCGGGAATCTACCTGGCCGCGACCAAAGCGAGCCCATCCAATGACCGGAAGACGACGCGTGCCCGACGGGCGGCCTGTGACGGTGCCGCGTCTCGGCAAGATGAAGCGTGACGGAACACGGATCACGATGGTGACCGCCTACGACGCGACCTTTGCTCGCCTCTTCGACGAGGCGGAAATCGATGTGCTCCTGGTCGGGGATTCCCTCGGCATGGTGGTTCAAGGACAGCAGTCGACCCTCCCCGTAACGGTCGACGAGGTGATCTATCACTGCCGCGCCGTGGCACGCGGGACGCGCCGCGCGCACGTCGTAGGCGACATGCCGTTCATGAGTTGGCAGGTCAGCAC